>WGCT01000142.1 GCA_015493625.1 Draconibacterium sp.
CTATTGGCCGGATTTTACTTTATGACTTAGCCCAATAAGAAAACAAAAAGAAGGTTGCATTCGCGTCACCAGAAAAAGTTACGCAATTAAACGGTAAAATTAAAAACCGAAAGAAGATGTTGAATAAAGAATAGCAACTATACGTGCTGTGGCAAATGCGTTTTCCTGTATTTCAATAATATTGAAGGAATAAACGACATGATAATTCCGGTTAAAAATATAATTAGAAACTGAATGTTTCCGTTAATTCCTTTGCTGTTAAGAAAAAGAGCCAGTGCAATAATAAGCACATTTGCAAATACAATAATTACTGTAACAAAAAAATGGTTGTTTACAAGCGATAATAACCGGTGATGAATATGGTTATTGTCGGCGGTAAAAGGCGATTTATTATCGCTTATACGAATCGACATTACGCGCAGGGTATCGATAAGCGGGACAAGAATTATTGCAAACGAAACAGCAGGGGCTCCACCAATTGCAAAAGATGTTGTTTTTATAATATTAAATTCGTTGAATTTTACAATTAATGCCGAAATAACTATTCCAATTATTAACGAACCGGTATCGCCCATAAAGAGCTTATTTTTGTTACCAAAAACGTTATACAGAAAAAATCCGGCTAAACTACCCACCATTGCAAACGACATAATTGCAAACTGAAACTGCCCTGCAATATAAAACCATACACCTAAAACGGTTATCGACATCATTGCTAACCCCGATGCTAACCCATCGATACCATCGATTAAGTTGAATGCATTAATAATAACAACCATTGCCAAAAGTGTTATTGTAACACTCGGAACAAATCCTATTTCGTGAATACCTAAAATACCATGAAGATTGGTAAAGCGAACATTTGCAAGGGTAATTAAAATAATAGCTGCAAAAATTTGAATAAGTAATTTCTTTCGGGCAGAGATGGTTAACAGGTCGTCTTTCAACCCGATAAAAAACATTAGAATTACCGACGCAATAATATATTTTAACGAATCGAAACTTAACCCGTCGGTGGCAATAATTGCACTCAATGTAAAACCAATAAAAATAGCAACTCCTCCTAAAGGAGGTACAATTGAGGTGTGAATTTTTCGCGTTCCAAAAGGTTCAAACAGTTGTTTTGCTCTGGCAATTTTTAAAATAGATGGTACAGAAATCATCACAAGAATGAATCCTAAAAAGAATGCGCTAATTGTTAAAATTAATTCCATAATCAGGTTGTTTGGTGAAAACTGATTTAATAGTTAAAACAAATATCGAAAAATTTTATCAAAGTTACACCACGATTATTAACAAATCTGCCAAGTATACAGAATATGTTAACAACTTGCACTTCGTTTTATTCAACGATTGTCAGGAGTTTGCTACTATCGGGCAGGAATTAAGCTTTTAAAAACGGATGGTAGTCGCCTGTTAGTCCTGCCGGTTGTGCATGCCGTAAATTGTGTACAATAACAATGCTTTGTCGTGCTTCTTCGAGCGAGAATCCGTTTCCGTTTAAAATTTCTTCGTAGCTGCGGGTATGCAAGTCGGTAAAACCGCCCGAAAATTCAATCTCTTTTCCATCAACAGTAATCGACCGGAATGTTGCCTGTCCTTTCTCTTTAATAGTACTGGGAAGATGATTGCCGTTAACACTCAAGAACCAGCGTACTCGCGCATTTTCGAGTTGAAGAAAGCCTCCTGCATGGTCGGTTTTATAAACATGAACCGTACTGTTTGTTGGCTTTCCGAAAATCCATGTCAGCATATCGAAAAAGTGAACGCCAATGTTTGTTCCAATAGTTCCCGACTTTTCGGTATTGCCTTTCCAACTTCTGAAATACCATTTTCCTCGTGAGGTAATATAGGTTAAATCGATGTCGTAAATTTTATCTTTCGGGCCATTTGCAATTCTCTTTTTCAGTGCAATTATACTGGGATGAAGGCGCAATTGAAGAATTGTAAATATATTTTTTCCCGTCTCTTTTTCTATCTCCTGAAGTGCATCTACATTCCAAGGATTCAGAACAATTGGCTTTTCGCAAATGGCGTGTGCTTCGTTTCGCAAAGCCATACGAATGTGTGCATCGTGCAAATAATTGGGTGTACAAATCGAGAGATAATTAATTTTAAACCGGTCGCCTTTTCGGCGTAGTTTATCGAGGTGACGGTCGAAGCGTTCAGGTTCGGTAAAAAAATCGGCCTCGGGAAACGAGGAGTCGATTATTCCAACGCTATCGTTTACATCGAGTGCTGCAACAAGATTATTCCCGGTCTCTTTTATTGCTCTCATATGGCGGGGAGCAATGTAACCGGCTGCTCCTGTAAGTGCAAAATTTTTCATCTCTAAATGTTTATTTTTTAACGTCGAAAGTGTGTCGCACCTCCATCGTCGGCTTGTTCAATATTTATGGTTCCACGAGAAAAAATAGTGGTTCTCTTTTTCATTAACAACAATATTTCAGTAAAAAAATAAGCAGCTACTCTTTAGGTTTAAAAACTCTTCCCTCTTTTAATTGATACTCTTCTCCACTTTCGGGGCAAACTGCAATCCCATTTTTATTAAAATTGAGTTTATGTCCGTATTCACTCATCCAACCAATTTGTTTGGCAGGATTACCAACAACGAGTGCATAGTTGGCAATGTTTTGGATAACAACAGCTCCGGCACCAATAAAAGCAAATTTACCAATATTGTTGCCACAAACAATGGTAGCATTTGCACCAATAGTGGCACCCTTACCAACGTGTGTTTTTGCATATTTATTTTTCCGGTTAACAGCCGAACGCGGATTTATAACGTTAGTAAAAACCATCGACGGGCCAAGAAAAACATCATCGTCGCAGGTAACACCCGTATAAATTGAAACGTTATTTTGAACTTTGACGTTATTCCCCAAAACTACTTCGGGCGATACAACTACGTTTTGCCCAATATTACAATTGTTGCCAATTATTGCATTTGGCATAATATGCGAAAAATGCCATATTTTTGTTCCTTCTCCTATTTTGCAATTATCGTCGATTACTGC
>WGCT01000143.1 GCA_015493625.1 Draconibacterium sp.
ATTAAATTAAGGGGCTTGCATTTTGTAAGCCCTTTTTGTTGTATAAGAATCTGTTTTAGAGAAACCCATTTTATAGCAATTAAAAAGGTATGCTTGTGCAGGCTAATAAAACGACTCTTTCAGCTTAACCATTTTTATGGCAGTAACTGCTGCTTCGTCGCCTTTATTACCGTGTTTGCCTCCCGCACGGTCGAGTGCCTGCTGTTTATTGTTGGTGGTTAAAATGCCAAAAATAAATGGCATATTGTATTTCAAATTCAAATCTTTTGTTCCTTGCGAAACCGCTTCGCAAATGTAGTCGAAATGGCGCGTCTCCCCCTGAATTACACAACCAAGCAGAATTACGGCATCAACATTATCTAATTCGGCAAAAAACTGCCCTCCAAGTGGGAGTTCAAATGTTCCCGGCACATATTTAACCGAAATATTATTGTCGGTTGCACCGTGTTTTTTTAACGTTTTTAAAACACCGTCGGTCAAAGCCGAAGTAATTTCGTAATTCCACTCGGCCACAACAACACCAAAGCGCATTTTTTTTGCCGAAGGAACCGAATTTATATCATATTGCGATAAATCTTTTGTTGCCATTTTATTCAATAAAAAACCCCTCGAAAAGAGGGGTTGTAATTCCTGTAAAGTATTCTTTTAACTTAATTTCAGTTTAACACGGGCAATATATTTGTCGATACTTGTACCCTCGGCCGATGTTGGATATTTATCTTTAATTTCCTGATACAACGAAAGTGCATCTTCCAATTCGTCCATCGACTCTAACAAACCGGCTGCTTTCATCATATAAACAGGAGTTGTTAATTCGTTGTCGGTAAGCGAATACGCCTTTTTGTAGTGTTTTAATGCTTTTTCTGTTTCTCCCAATTCAACCAATGCATCGCCCTGTGCACCTTCTACAATAGGAGCAAGTAGTAAATCTTCGGTTTCAAAATCTTTTAAATATTCAATAGCTAATTCGTAATCGCCCAAATGCAAATACGAAATACCGGTGTAGTACTTGGCACGGTTTGCCGATTTTGTCAATCCGTAATCTTCAATAATATCTAAAAAGCCGAGGTAGTTTCCATCGCCGTTAATGGCCAAATTAAACGAGTCTTTTTCAAAATAATTCTCTGCCATAAACATTTGCGACAGTGCTTCGTCTTCCTGCGGCTGCAAATAGAACTTATTAAACCCGAGAAAAGCAACTACTACAAAAATAATTCCTGCTACAACGTAGGTAATTGTTTTTTGGTTGTCTTCAATAAACTGTTCCGTTCTGGTTAATACACTTTCAAGCTCTTGTAAATTATCTTCCTGATGATTTTTCTCTTTTGCCATTTTTATTCGTATTCAAAATTGTGCCGCAAAAATAGTTTTTTTTTCAGAACCGTACTGAATATGATGCTACTTTTTTTAATATTAATCAACATTGGAGTGTTATTAACGGTTTTTGTTAACACTTCTACTTTGTCAGCGGTTTTTAATTAGTTTTGTATTTCGAAAACGGAAATGAATTAATTATGCATATCAAAAATATTTCAATAATAAATTATAAAAATATTTATGATGCGAGTATTGAGTTTTCGCCAAAACTGAACTGTTTTATTGGCCGGAACGGTGCAGGCAAAACCAATTTGCTCGATGCAGTTTATTACCTCTCGTTTTGTAAAAGTTTTTTTAATGCAACCGACCAGTTAAATATAAACCACAACGAAACTTTTTTTATGCTGAACGGAAAATACCGGCGACTCGACTCGGCAGAGGAAATTTCGGTGGGAATGAAAAAAGGCCAAAAGAAGCAGTTTAAACGCAATTCAAAAGTGTATAAAAAACTAATCGACCACATTGGACTTTTGCCACTTGTTATGATTACCCCTTCGGACACCAACCTGATTTTGGGCGGTAGCGACGAGCGCCGGAAATTTATGGACGGTGTTATTTCGCAGTACAACCAAAACTATTTAACCGACCTGTTAAAATACAACCGGGCACTGCTTCAACGAAATAATTTGTTAAAACATTTTGCTGCCGAGCGCAGTTTCGATGCCGGATTACTTGAGGTGTGGAATGCAAAACTGATAGAACACGGAAACCGAATTCACGAACAACGAAAGCAATTTGTTGAAAAACTAATTCCGGTTTTTCAGAAATATTACTCTTTTATTTCGCAGAGAAACGAAACAGTAAGTTTGGTACACCAATCGGGGCTATACGAAAAGAGTTTTGAAGAACTTTTAAACGAGTCGTTGCCAAAAGACCGGATAACTCAATATACAACGCAGGGAATTCATAAAGACGATTTGGTCTATTATATTGGCGATTACGGTATAAAAAAAATGGGGTCGCAAGGACAGAAAAAAACGTACCTTGTTGCACTTAAATTGGCTCAATTCGACTTTGTAAAAGAGATTTCGGGCGTTAAACCAATCCTTTTGCTCGACGATGTTTTCGACAAGCTCGACCAACAGCGGGTAGAGCAAATTGTAAGAGTAGTGGCGGGCGAACAGTTTGGTCAGATATTTTTAACCGACACCAATCGCGAACATTTAGACTCAATTATTCAGCGAATGGATACCGATTTTCGAATTTTTAATGTCGATGCCGGAAAAGTGAAATTAGTATAATGAGAAGAAGCAATACACAGTCGTTAGGCGAGGTTTTAAAAGAGTACATTAAAGAGGTACAAATTGAACGAAAACTTAAAGAGGTCGACGTGGTTCAGTCGTGGGAAGATTTGCTTGGAAAGACCATTGCACACTATACAACCAAAATTTATATCCGTAACCAGGTGCTTTATGTTACCATCAGTTCGGCGGTGGTTAAAAACGAGCTGTTTTTGATGCGCGAAGAGATAAAACGTAAAATTAACGAGCGGGCAGGCGAGGAGATTGTTCGTACTATTATTTTTAAATAATTTCATTAGTATCCTGAATAATTAGTAAGATTGCTTCTTCTTCGTTCCTCGTCATACCAGTGACGTTAATATCAGATATTTGTTAGTTTAAGAGATATGAAAATAACGGAACACGTAAAAAAGTTGCAGGAAATATACGTTTGAGTTTACATTATTCGATTGCAAAAAACCTTATTTCAATAAAGAAAACTTAGTAGCCATTGTATTACCCATTCGGAAACAACCTTATTTGCAAAATTGACTACTAAGCTTTAAAACCTAAAATAAGGTTTTTATCTTTTCTTCACAATAGCCTTGCTCTTCACATTCCCCACAAGAATTTAATTGATACGTTTAAATGTCCATAGAAATTTATTTAATTATGAACCCTCCCGAATTATGAAGTAATCCTTAAACATCGCTACTCCATAACTTTTTATAGTGAGCCGTAAATAATCGGTTTAACTAAAAAACAACAATAAACAAACAGCACAAAAAAAGGAGCAAAACTCAGTTTTGCTCCTTTTAATATTTTAATTAACAAACAGCAAACTGTCTGTTACATTATTTCACTTTACTCGGCAACAACTTCAAACTCAAAGTCAACAACAACTTGTTTATGAAGTTTAATTTTTGCAGTAAATTTTCCCACTTCTTTAATACTGTCTTCCGGCAGTTTAATTTGTTTCCGGTCAATTTCAAAACCTTTCTTATTAATGGCTTCAGCCAGTTGAATGGTATTTACCGAACCAAATATTTTACCCGAAGTACTGGTTTTTGCACCAATTTTAACTTTCTTGTTTACAAGTTGCTCGGCAATTTTATTTGCTTCGGCAATAAGTTTTGCCTCTTTATGAGCACGTTGTTTAATATTTTCAGCTAAAATTTTCTTTGCCGAAGTAGTAGCTACAATAGCCATTTTTTTCGGAATCAAGAAGTTACGTGCGTAACCGTCTTTTACGTTTACAATATCGTCTTTACTTCCTAAACGATCAACGTCTTGTGTTAATATAATTTCCATTTCAATTCCTCCTTATTTCATCATGTCGGTTACAAATGGCAATAAAGCAATTTGGCGGGCACGTTTAATGGCCTGGCCAACTTTACGCTGATATTTTAACGAAGTTCCTGTAATACGACGAGGTAAAATTTTACCTTGTTCGTTCAAAAATTTCTTTAAAAACTCAGGGTCTTTGTAATCTACATATTTAATTCCGTTTTTCTTGAAACGGCAATACTTCTTCTTTTTAACCTCTACTGACGGTGGAGTCAGGTATCTAATTTCGCTTGCTTGTGCCATCTTTTAAACCTCCTTTTTTTCTGTTTTTTCTTTCTGAAGTCTCTTTCTCTTAGTACTGTATTCAATCGCATACTTGTCGAGTTTTACGGTCATAAACCGTATAATTTTCTCGTCGCGACGGAAGTCAGTTTCAATTTTCGCAATTAACGAAGGTTCGGCCTTAAATTCAAACATGTGATAAAAGCCTGTCGATTTTTTCTGGATTGGGTAAGCCAATTTTTTCATTCCCCAACTCTCTTCATGAATCATATCGCCACCGTAGCCGGCAATTAAATCCCTGAACTTTTTTACCGCTTCCTTTACCTGTGGCTCAGATAAAACGGGAGTACAAATGAAAACGGTTTCATACTGGTTCAACATAAATACTAATTTTTAATTAAACAATTTTGTTTTTCGAGGCGCAAAAATAGAAATAAAAAGTTACTTATCAAACAATTTCCATAAATACGTTTCCTCTTGTTAACTTATTAATAATTAGTATTGTTAATGTTTCTATTTTTTATGCCGGCAGCCGGGCTATCCGTTTTAGTTGCAACCTCAAACTCCTTGTTTTGTAAAAGTGCCGGCGGCTTTCTACGGCAGCCTCCACCACTTAACGAAACATAGTCGTTTGCCGCTGCAAGCTGCCACTTCTATCCCTGCCGGAGCAACGCCGGTAGCTGTTAAACAGGTACATAACCAATTAATAACCGTACCCAATAATCGACAAAACATTTAAACATTCTCGATTATATTAAACGACTGATGTTCATTAGCTTATATTTCTGTCTGGTCTCTAATAATTTAGTGTCTAACAATCTAGTAGTATAGCAAAATGTAATTCAAATTCCTCTGAAAAAACTGAGTTATACAATTTTGCGAAGCACCGGATCCCATTCGGTTCGTCGTTTCTCGACATACGATTTTTGAGCCATTAAAATGGTAACACCCTCTTCGAAAGCACGTTCAATATTTGCGCTTGTTGTGCCTCCGTGACGAATGCAGTTTATCCACTCTTTTACATGAAGGTGAGTTACATCAACACGCTTTCCATTAATTACAGTAGACATTAATCCGCGCGATGCATAATATTTTTCGGTGGCCGAAGTAACTGCATCAATGGCTCCGGAGCCCGGGTTAACTACTACCATTGGGCTACTTGTGTCAATGGTTCCGTCTTTAATTTTATCTTTATATTTGGTCGAGTTGTTGTCGGCAGTAATGCTAAGCGAGCCACCAAGTTCCATCGATGCATCGTGCCCCATAAAAACCCGTCCGCGTTGCCGGCTGTTTGCCAAACTTGCACTATAAACCAGAGTCATATTCCGTTCCGGATATTCCCACGAAACATTAAGCGTATCAGGAATATCCCGGTTATCTTTCCAGTAGTAAATACCTCCCGAAGCCATTGCCGATTTTGGAATCCCCATTCTGAGGAGTTGATTTACAGCATCGTATTCGTGCGAAAACAGCTGCCCCAACATTCCTGTGTCGTAGTCGAAAAACTTAGTCCAGTTGTAGTAACGGTCGAGCGAAAAGGGTACTTTGGGGCGGTTTCCTAACCACTGCTCCCAGTCTATAGAATTCAGGTCGCCGGGTTTTGGCTTTCCATTGGCATCGAGATTGCGAATCCAGGCACCGCTGGCAGTATTTCGGTTGGTTGTTGTTTCAACCAGTGTAATTTCTCCTAAAATATCTTTTTTAATAATCTGTTTTGCCTGCTGAAAAATGGCGTTTTTTGTAATTTGGTGTCCCAGCTGAAAAACGCGGTCGCTGTTTTTAACTGCTGTATAAACTTCGTTAAGTTCGTCTTCGGTAAGCGCTATACTCTTTTCGCAATACACGTGTTTGCCTGCTTTTACGGCATCGGTAGTAATTCGTGCATGATGGTGGTCGGGAGTAGCCACAATTACTGCATCAATAGAATCGTCTTGCAACATCTCTTTATAGGTGCGGTAACGTTTTACCGGAAGTTCCGACGGTTTTCCGTTTCCTGCCGGTGTTTTACAACTTGCCACTTCAAGTCCTTTTTTTGCATGAAGATCGAATACATCGCAAATCCCCACAATGGCAACATTCAGATTGTCTTGCTGTTGCCACTCTTTAATGGTTCCGTTTTCCTGCATCGATTCTATTTTTGAGGAACTTGCAAACCCCAGTGCTCTTGCCAATGCTGTTGCACGGTTTCCAAATCCAATCATTCCTATTCGGAGTAATTTGCCGTCGGCTGCATTGGTAATCTCCTTTGGTGCTTGTAAATCGTCGAGCCCAAGTTCTTTAATTAATCCGGCACTTTTATTTTTATCAACCGATATTTTTTGCATCAACTCGTAACCAAAATATCCGAGAACGGGAATGCCTGCCAGCGCTTTTAATACGGTTCTTCGCGATTGTGAAGGCTGTTTTTCTTGCGGTTGTTTATTTGTCTCTTTCGTCATTATTTTTCAGTTTATTTGGTTTTGTTGAAATAGCGGGAAATTAAAGCATCTAATCCAATAATCTTTCCGGTGGGGAAGACAAAAAGTACAAAAAGGGCGGCGGCTTCAATTAATGTTTTGCTCACAATTAAGTAGCTTCCTTCGGTTGGAACCGAATATTCGATACCAATAATTGGTGCATTGTTTAAATAGTAAACAAAAACAAGCAGTGCACCCGCAATTGAGGCTGTTCGTGTAAAAAGTCCGAGAATGAGTCCCAGCCCGATTGCAATTAATCCCCATACATTCAGAAAATCGACAGTATTTAAAACTGCACTGTTCGAAACAATCCAGTGTGCCATGCCTGATAGAATCCATTGCGATTCGTTTAAGAAATTAGCCGAAGTCCAGTTGGGTACAAGTAATTTCGAAACTCCTTCGTATAAAATGTGCCATCCCACAATTATACGTAGTGCAACCAGCGAAACGAGCTGAACATTTGAATAGGTTTTGTTGGTATTCATAAATTATGTTTTAAGTTTATCGAAGAAAATAGGCAGAGATAAAAACAGGTCTGTATAAAATTCTTCGAAACAAAAGTAAAACTATCGTAAAATATGGCAAAAAAATAGCCGTGTATTTGCAATTACTTCACAGAAATAATACAAGGGTAACTTTTTATGATTTTTGAGTTGTATTTTTCTGTTTCTGTGTGTTAACCAGTTTGTCGGGAAAGAGAGAGTGTACGCAGGCGCAGTGCCAGGGATTGAAGTGATACCCTGTTGCAGGGCCGGCCGAGTGGTTGTTGGCAAACGGCTGCGACCGGAGGAAGCACACGGATTGCCTACAACCACCGGAATGGCACAAAACCGGTAGTGCGGAAAGCCCGCCCGGGCGCATAAAATAGTATTATTTGGGTACTTTCTCGCCGGGGAATCGTTTGGCGTACTCTTTCCAAAATAGTTTAACTTCGCTTTTCATCTCTTTTGAGAGGGAGAGGATGCCGAACAGGTTTGGAATGGTCATAAGTGCGATGGTAATGCCCGAAAGTGTCCAGATAATTGTGGTGTCGGCAAACGAAGCGAAGAAAAATGCGACGACATAAATTAGCCGGAAATAGACAACGCTTTTTACTCCAAAGAGGTAGGTCATGGCGCGGTCGCCGTAGTACGACCAGCTTATGGCGGTTGAAAATGCAAACATAAGCAGGCCAATGGAGACGATGTATTTTCCGTATTCGCCAAACCAGCTGCGGGTGAATGCCACCGTGGTGAGGGGGGCACTGTGCAGCAGCGATTTTCCGGTGAGTGAAACTCCATCTTGCGCGACAAGTTTGCCATTGTTAAACTTAATTTTTCCGTTGTAGGGCTGTTTGTTTACCCAAACTCTTACGTTTTCGGCTACCGAGCGTGCGTGAATAATTGTGGGTTGATTTTCAATAATTCCGTTAACCACTGTTAGGTCTCCTGTAAATTGTTTGAGCTGTTCTTTGCCGGCTAAAAAGTGGTACAGTTTTTCGGTGTCGGCTTTGTTTTTGTCGGAGTAGTTTCCGGCTAATACGGTGAGGTCGGCTTCTTGAAATTTATTTTCAATTTTTTCTGTCCACACGCCCGACGAAAGGAGTACCATTCCGGTAAGCGAGCAAATTACAATGGTATCGATAAATGGTTCGAGCAGGGCAACGAGTCCTTCCGAAACGGGCTCGTGCGCACGTGCTGCAGCGTGTGCAATTGGTGCCGAGCCCTGTCCGGCTTCGTTCGAAAAGAGTCCACGGTTTACGCCGCGGTTAAATGCAAAAGCAATGCTTCCGCCTAGAAAACCACCGGCTGCTGCCGAACCGGTAAACAGATGGGTTACAATTGATTCTAGCGATGGAATTATGTTTTGATAATTGTATCCGATAACGGCAATTGCACCAATAAAATAGACGGCAGCCATAAGAGGAACCAGCGTTGATGTAACTTTGGCAATACGTTTTATTCCGCCAATTATTACCAGCCCAAGAAGTGCTGCAAGTATTGCACCGGTTACCATATGCTTTATTCCGAAAGTTTGAAACAGCGAATTTGAGATGCTGTTTATTTGTGGCAAACTGCCTGTGCCAAACGAAGAGAGAACGGTTGCAATGGCAAAAATAGCTGCCAACCATTTCATATTTAACCGGTTTTTCATGTAGTACATGGGGCCGCCGGAGATAGAGCCGTCGGCAGCGGTTTCGCGGTATTTGTGCGAGAGTGTTACTTCTACAAATTTAGTGGTCATTCCTACTGCTGCGGTTACCAACATCCAAAATAGTGCCGCCGGTCCGCCAAGGTGAATAGCAAGTGCTACACCGGCAATATTTCCTGTGCCCACAGTTCCTGAAAGTGCGGTTGTTAACGCTTGAAAATGCGATGTGTCGCCAACGTCGCCCTCTTTGTCGAATTTGCCTCGAACAATGCGAAGCGAATGTTTTAAATAACGAAATTGTGGAAATTTCAGATAGATGGTGAAAAATATTCCGGTTCCCAAGAGCAGGAAAACAAACCATTGCGAACCACCAATATAACTGTCGATTAAAGAGAGAATGTCGTTTACTTTATTCATTGCAGGAAAAGTGTAATTAATTTTAGCCGAAAATAGTACAATCTATTTTAAATTGTTACACCGGTTCAATAATTTATACTCAAACCAAATAGTTTTTCGTTTAGAACTTATATTTTTTCTTTAGCTTTTATCTGATTTGGGCTTTAAACTGGTATTGTGATTTAATCATCGAGAAGCAATAATTCTATTTTTCTGAAATCGGTATTATGACTTTCGGCTTGTAACGAAATTGTTCCTTTGGTAAGTATTTTATCGCCGTTGGCAGGCAGTAGTTTTTTGTAATACTGGTCTTTGGGATCGAGTTGTGGTTTTTCGTAATGCATTACCTCTTTCCCATCAATAAAGTGGCGAATTACTTTTCCTCCGTGTACTTCTACTTCAACCGAAACCCACTGGTCGCCATTGTAGGTTTTCGATTTCGAAGGCGTACAATGTCTGGTAATCAGTTTTCCATCCATTTCAATGTTGGTCCCGGGTGTACAAACATTCATTGTTGGTCGTTCGCCTTTTCCACTTCCTCCAAGCAGTTGAACTTCTATTGATGTTGGGAATTTCTGGTCTAACTCCATCGATTGGGCACTTTGTCCATGTATCATAATTCCGTTGTTGCGGAAAGCCCAGCCGGGACCACCTTTTACCTGTTCGCCAACAAAACGGTATTCCACCCTGAGCCTGTAATTCGAGAATACTCCTTTGTAAAAAATATGGCCGAATTCGCCATTAAATTTATCCCAGTTTTTATAACTCACACGCAGCATTCCATTTTCAACACGAAATGTATTTTTATAATTATCGCCCAGTTTATGACCGGTAAATTTAATATCCCAGTTGTTTAAATCTTTCCCGTTAAAAAGTTGAATCCAGTTTTCGTTGGTTGATTTTTGGGCGGTTTTTTTATTCTTTGTTTGCGAATTACACGAAGAGAAGAATAGAACAACAACAACAACAACAACAACAACAACCAGTTACCAATCTGAGTACTGTAATTGAATATGGTTTAACAGCAATCAGTGATAACAGCTTCATTCAACAAATCTGCAGTTTGCCCTCACTAACAAAGACCATGGTGACAACAGGTATGGGGCCGTTACGCTTGAAACACAACACCAGCCTCGCAGTGCACTGCATCGCAGCAGCCACTACATGATACAACAAGTTTTACTGTCATAAAACCTACACAGTCATGCAAGAAAACTCATTAAATG
>WGCT01000144.1 GCA_015493625.1 Draconibacterium sp.
GTTGAATAGAATAGTTGGATAAAATTATTGGATAAATATTTTTTTTCAGGATAGTTCAGGATTGTTTATCCAGTTGAAAAATACTATTTTGCCGAAATATTTGTAAGGATTCTTTTATTCGAAACAGTAGATTCTGATAACTATGCAAACAAACTATTTTTTGGCTTTCGACTTGGGAGCGTCGAGCGGACGGGCAATTTTAGGAAAACTGAGTGACGGAAAATTGGAATTGGAGGAAATTCACCGGTTTAAAAACCAGATGAGCCTAATTCATGGAAAGTATTTCTGGAATATTTTCAGCTTGTTCGATGAGTTAAAAACGGGGTTGAAAAAGTGTGTTGCAGAATACAAAATTCAACCCACTTCTATTGGAATTGATACCTGGGGGGTTGACTACTCGCTGGTTACAAGCGAGGGGCAATTAATTGGATTGCCGTTTGCCTACCGCGACCACCGAACTGACTCAGCCATGGAGGAGTTCTTTAAACGGATGCCTAAAAACGAAACTTATTTTCTTTCGGGCATTCAGTTTATGCAGTTTAATACATTGTTTCAGTTGTTTGCCTCGGTAAAAGAAAACTTTTCGCAATTGAAAATAGCCAAGAGTTTATTGTTTATGCCCGACACGTTTAATTATCTGTTTACAGGTATTAAAAAAAATGAATATACCATTTCGAGTACTTCGCAGTTGCTTAAACCCGGTAAACCAGAGTGGGAACCTAAACTGTTTCAGGCAGCAAAAATTCCTTTACAATTAATGGGCGATATTGTGCAACCCGGAACTGAAATAGGTAAAATTTTGCCAGAAGTTCAGACGGAGACAGGTTGTGGCGAAATTTCATGCGTTGCTGTGGCTTCGCACGATACTGCTTCGGCCATTGCATCGGTTCCTGCTGATGGTGGAAATTGGGCTTATTTAAGTTCAGGAACCTGGTCGCTGTTGGGAATTGAGAGTGAAGTGCCGCTGGTTTCGGAACAAACACTCGAGATGAATTTTACAAACGAGGGTGGGGTTGATGGAACAACACGTTTCTTGAAAAATATAATGGGAATGTGGCTTATTCAAGAGTGTAAGCGTATTTGGGATGAAGAAAAAGTGCTGGAATGGCAGGAAATTGTCGATTTAAGTCAGGCGGCCGAGCCCTTTAAATGTTTAATTAATCCCGACGATTCTTCGTTTTTAAATCCGGGAAATATGCCGGCGGCTATTCAAAATTATTGCCAAAGAACCAACCAATTTGTTCCGCAAACAAAAGGGGAGATTGCCCGCTGTATTTACGATAGTCTGGTAATGAAATATAAATATACAATTGAGTTAATTGAGAAGGTAACTGGGCAAAAAATAGAAAAGCTCCATATTATTGGAGGTGGCGCACACAATAAAATGATGAATCAGTTAGCTGCCGATTTAATAGGTATTCCTGTTTATGCCGGGCCAACCGAGGCCACAGCAATTGGGAATTTAATGATGCAGGCAAGAGCTGCAGGTCTGGTTAACTCGTTAAGCGAAATTCGGGCAATTATCCGAAATTCTTTTGAAATTACCGAGTACACTCCTTTGCCTAAACGTAACCTCGAAAATGCTTACAAAAAGTTTAAAGAGCTGAATTAGTTGGTGTATATGTTAACCTTTAATATACTCAAACCACATAGCTTTTCGTTTTCTATACTTGTTCTTTTTGCCCGCAGCTTTATCGAAAAACATTGTAGTAACCCGTTACAACGCAGTTTTTCGCTTCGCTGCGAACAAAAATAACTTCGTCTATTTTTCCGAAAAGCTAAATGGATTGAGTATAGCTTCTCTATTTTAGAATAAAATAAATGGAGAAGAAATGAAAAATGCTGCCGGCTAATACAAACAGATGCCAAATGCCGTGACTGTATTTAAGATTACGCCACACATAAAATACAACACCGATGGTGTACGAGAGTCCTCCCAAAAGTAAAAACAGTAGACTAATTGTGGTGAGGTTGTGTGTCATCGGGCCAATGGCAAATACAAACATCCAGCCCATAATTACATAAACGGCAACCATTAATTTTCTGAACTTAGTGAGATAAATTGAGCGAATAACAACGCCGGCAAGGGCAACTCCCCATATAATTCCGAATAAAACCCATCCTAACGTTCCACGAAGAACGGTTAAAAGGTAGGGCGTGTAGGTGCCGGCAATAAGTACAAATATGGCTGCATGGTCGAACCGGGCAAATAAATTCTTTAGTTCTTTTTTTGTAAAGCTGTGGTAAAGTGTCGACGATAAATAGAGCAAAACCAACGAACCTCCAAAAATTGAAAAACTTACCAAATGCCAGATGTCTCCGTATTTCGATGCTCTAACTACCAAAATAACAAGTGCTGCAACACTTAATAAAACACCAATTCCGTGAGAGATGCTGTTAAAAATCTCTTCGCCGGTTGTTAACGTGCGGTAAGTTGCTTTTTTAGCTCTTTCTTTACTCATAAAATAACTTCTTGTATAACATTCATTAATTGTTCAAGAATGGTAAAAATAAATGGAAATGAAACTCATTAAAGTGTAATAGCTCGTTATTGAGCCTATGGGATATTTTTATGCGAAGCTGATAATTTGCAAAATACATTACGGTCGTTGCTTGTGTCAAATCTATGAATTCAGCAGTTTGTATTTTTTTTGTCTTGTGTCAAGTCTAGCGTCTAAAAGTCTAACATTCTAACAATATTATTTGGGCCCAATTAGCTCGATAAAAGTTCCGTCGGGGTCTTGCACCAAAATAAAATATTTGTTCTCGCCCAGTTGCGAAGGTATTCCACTGTTTATTTTTATGTTGTGCTTTTTTATCCGTTCAATAATTGGGTTTAAATGTTTAACAAAAATTGTGATGTATTGCATTCCTGTGTCGTCGTGAATCCATTTTGGTTTTTTATGACCGGGTTTTTTTCGTAAGCTCATTAATTTCCATTCGTTGGCTTTTTCGCTGTTTTCGAGTTTTAGCACAACTACATCGAGGGTGTATTTGTTAGATAATCCGAGTTCTTTTGCTTTTTCGACCGGAACGGTAAATTCACGGGTTTTGGTCATTCCAATTACATTGGTATAAAAATCGATTGAAGCATTAAGGTCGGCAACCACGTTTCCAACAAAAAAAGTTGGATTACTAAATTCGCTTTCTGATGAACTGTTTTGTGCCGTTGTTACAAATGCGAGAGTACTTAAAAGAAATAATGTGATTAGATTTTTCATAATTAAGTTATTTTATCTGTTATTTTTCTATCCTTATTCTTGCGTCAACTGCAATAATTTCGTTTTCGTTTCCAAGTAATGGGTTAATATCGAGCTCTTTAATGTCGGTAGCGAAACGCAGCAGACTCGAAAGTCTCACCAAAATATCGACAAATTTATTAATGTTTACCCCTTTTTGTTTACGGTAACCTTTTAAAATTTTATACGATTTTAAACTTTTAACCATCGACAGTGCTTCGTTATGAGTAAGCGGAGCCAGTCCCGAAGCAACATCTTTTAAAACTTCAACATAAATTCCACCCATTCCGCAAAGTACAATGTGTCCGAATTTTTCTTCATATTTTGCCCCCATAAACAGCTCTGTTCCCGATGCCATTTGCGCTAAAAGAACTCCGGTAGTATCTTTTATCTGGTTTAAATGGTGGAACTCTTTACGTACATCTCCCAAATTTCTTATGTTTAAAACTACGCCGCCAACATCGGTTTTATGAACCGGTCCCACCACTTTCATTACCATTGGAAATCCAATGTTTATGGCTGCCAAAACCGCCTGACTTTCTGTTTTTGCAACAATCTCTTTAACGCGCGGAATACCGGCTGCATCGAAAAGTTTATGAATGACATCAGGGGGTTGGTAACCGTTTTTTGCTTTTTTTACAATCTCCTTAATTTTTGCAATATGTACACCATCTAAAAATATCTCATTCTCCATTGGAGGTGGGGTATTCATTACTTTGGTGAGTGCTTTCCCCAGCAAAACTTCATCGGGGAAGTTTACATTTCCCAGCGAAAGAAACTCCGATACATCTTTTTTTACATTTATTAGCGATGGCAAAATCGGGTAAATTGGTTTTTTGCAATTTTGCATTTTATGGTGAAGCAGTTTATAAACATCGCGAATTGGAAACAGTCCGGGGCTGCCAAAAATTACCGCCATCCCGTCAACATCGAAATCGGTTTCGCAGGCATCAATAATTTCTCCCAGTTGTTCGGCTGTTCCTGTTGCCAGAAAGTCTATTGGATTTTCAACTGAAGAGCCTGCAAATAGTTTCTTTTTCAGTGCCTCTTTTTGTGGCGAATTTTCAATAACCGGTATTTTTAATCCTCCATTTTCAAGTGCATCGGTAAGTAAAACTCCCGGTCCTCCGGCATGTGTAATAATAGCCAGTTTTCGTCCTTTCAGTTCGTTGCACATAAAAACATTGGCAACTGTTGTTAGCTCTTCGCGCCCGTAGCACCGTACAATTCCTGCTTTTCTGAAAAGTGCATCGACCGCAACATCGGAACTGGTGAGTGCGCCCGTGTGCGACGATGCCGCCCGGCTTCCGGCTATCGAACTTCCGGCTTTTATGGCTGCAATTTTACACCCTTTCTGAATGAGCGATGTGGCATGATACAACAATTTGTCGGGGGCATCAATGTTTTCAATATAGAGGAGTTTAATTTTTGGGCTGACCCCGTGAACATAGGTTTTGTCGAGATACTCAAGTATATCTTCCACACCTGTTTGTGCACTGTTACCCACCGAAAAAACATTGGCAAAACGCAATCCTTTCGGAATACCCGATTCGATAATAAAAACGGCTGTTGCTCCCGAGCCCGAAATGAAATCGCAACCCGCGGGTGTAAGCTTGGGAATGGGAGTGGTGAAAACACTGGCGTGGTCGGGTGTCATTACGCCAATACAATTTGGCCCTATTAAACAGCCGTTGTGTTTTGTTACAACACTGGCAATTTGTGTCTCAAGTAGTTTTCCGGCCTCATCGGTCTCGCCAAAACCGGCCGAAATTATTATAAATGCTTTTGTGTTTTTTTGCTCGGCAAGCGTTGTTACTACCTCTAAACAATAT
>WGCT01000145.1 GCA_015493625.1 Draconibacterium sp.
AAATATGTTCGATTCAAACTTACATATAAAAACAGTAACCCGAATTATTTTAGCCATATTTTTAGTGGTTCTGCTTTCCGCAAAAACCGGAGTAGCACAAAACCGCGAAATAGTGGCTAAAAAAGGCGATGGCATTTACCGTGTACTCACAGAAAACGGTTTCTCGTACTCGAAATATTTAAATGAATTTATCGAGCTGAATAAGACGAAGTTAGGGAAAGACAATACGTTAATAATTGGGAGAAAATACAAACTTCCTTCCAATTCGGGAAAAGTTAAAACGACGACTTCGAAAAAGCCGGTTGGCAAAATTGTTCATTACGATATTTTTGGTAAAAAATATGCCGATGTTGAGATTAAAAGCAGCGAATTAAAAGGTGCTACCTACTATTTAATGGCTGGGCACGGCGGGCCCGACCCCGGAGCAATTGGAAGCTACAACGGAAAACAGTTATGCGAAGATGAATATGCATACGATGTGGTAATCAGGTTGGCACGCGACCTGATTGAAAAAGGTGCTACGGTTTATATGATTACCCGCGACAAAAACGATGGAATTCGCGACGAAAGCATCTTAAAACCAGACCACGACGAGGTTTGCTATCCAAATCTAACCATTCCGTTAAACCATATTAAACGGTTACGCCAGCGAACAAATGCAGTAAATAAATTGTACAGCAAAAACAAAAAAGGTTTTAACCGGCTCATTGTAATTCATGTCGATTCGCGCAGCCGGGGCGAAAATATCGATGTCTTTTTCTACCACGATAAACGTAGTAAAACAGGGAAAAAAGCAGCCACAATTCTGCAAAATACGTTTCAAAAGAAGTACAACGAGCACCAACCGGGGCGCGGGTATAAAGGCACGGTATCTACCCGTAATTTGTATGTTGTACGAAATACTTACCCCGTTACGGTTTATATTGAATTGGCAAATATTAATCATCGCCGCGACATTAAACGTCTGATTGTTACCGACAACCGTCAGGCAGTTGCCAACTGGCTGACACAGGGATTAGTGCTCGACTATAAAACCAATAAATAATTCGGCAAACAATTAACTACCTTTTATTAACTTGTTGTAGTTGTCGATGGCAATAAAATAGTTGGGGTCTTCCACTACATTTACATCACATATTTTTTCGGCCTTTTTTACCAATTTAATACAGTCTTTACTTAAATGGCGAAGGTGAATTGTTTTACCGTTTTTCTGGTAACGCTCGGCAAGTTTATTAATGGCCTCAATGGCCGACTGGTCCATAATTCTCGACTCTTTAAAATCTACAATTACCTCGTCGGGATCGTTTTGCACATCGAATTTTGATTGAAACAGTGCTGTTGAACCAAAAAACAGAGGACCGAAAATTTCGTAATGTTTTATTCCATATTTATCTGTTTTTTTACGTGCCCGAATACGGGTTGCATTTTCCCAGGCAAAAACCAATGCCGACACAATTACGCCTGCCAAAACAGCAATTGCCAAATCGAAAACAACGGTGAGTGCCGTTACCAACACAATTACAAGCAGGTCGGCAACCGGAATTTTATTGATGACATTAAATGTGCTCCAGGCGAATGTCCCGATTACAACCATAAACATTACGCCAACCAACGCTGCAATCGGAATCATTTCGATATAAGTTGAAGCAAAAAGAATAAATGCAAGCAACGAAAGCGAAGCCACAATTCCCGACAACCGTCCGCGTCCACCCGACTTTATGTTTATAATACTTTGCCCAATCATTGCACAGCCGCCCATTCCGCCAAAGAAACCATTTACAATATTTGCAGCTCCCTGTGCAACACACTCGCGATTACCGCTTCCCCGGGTTTCTGTTAATTCATCAACCAAACTCAATGTCATTAACGACTCAATTAATCCAACTGCAGCCAGAATAAATGAAAAAGGCAAAATAAGTTTCAGCGTTTCTAAATTGAATGGAATAACAGGAACATTAAAATTTGGCAAACCGGCTTTAATTCCTGTTCCTCCTCCCGAAACAATAAAACTTTTTACCGTCTCGGTTTCAATATTTCCAACTATTACAATACCCGACACAACCAGAATTCCAACAAGTGCGGCAGGAATTGCTTTACTTATTTTTGGAAGCAAAAACATAATCAGCATGGTGGTAGCCACCAAACCAAGCATTGTATAAAGTTGTGTTCCGGAGAGCCACTCACCACCGTGTTTAAACATATTAAGCTGCGAAAGAAAAATAACGATTGCAAGGCCGTTAACAAATCCCATCATCACCGAATGCGGAACCAACCTGATAAATTTACCCAACTTAAATACTCCAAATAGAAACTGAATAATTCCGGCAAGAATTAATGCTGCAAAAAGATACTGCAATCCTGCCGTTTCGCCACCTCCCAATGCATTCCCCTGCTGAATAAGAGATACCATAACCACAGCCATTGCTCCGGTAGCTCCGGAAATCATTCCAGGCCGGCCACCAAAAACTGAGGTTATTAAGCCCATCATAAAAGCACCGTACAAACCAACAATTGGCGAAACACCAGCTACAAAAGCAAAGGCAACTGCCTCGGGCACCAGTGCCAACGACACCGTTAAACCCGACAAAATATCATCTTTTATACTTCCCTGCTTTCTCTCTATAAACTGAAACTTCATATCGCACTTGTTAAATTAGCGCGCGAAAGTAGTGCTAATTTCAAGAAACATACTACAACTCAGTTGTTTGGCAATACTGTTAATGTAGCGTTAATCTGATTAAGAGAAAGCAGTTGAGTGTTAAATTAAAGTTTTTTATTTAGAATTCTTCTAAATAAGCTTCTGCGTTAATCATTTTTAAGTTTAAAATGTTTTACCTTTAGATTTTATAATTTTCATTTAAAAACAAAATATTATGGCATTTGAATTACCACAACTACCGTATGCAAAAAATGCACTGGAACCTTATATTAGCGAGAAAACGTTAGAGTTCCACTACGGAAAACATCATCAGGCGTATGTAAACAATGTAAATAACCTGATTGCAGGAACCGAGTTTGAGAATGCAACTCTCGAAGAGATTATTGCAAAAGCCACCGGTGGCATCTTCAATAATGGAGCACAGGTTTGGAACCACACGTTCTATTTTACACAATTCAGCCCCGATGGGTGCAAAGACCCAAAAGACGAGTTGAAAGCTGCACTCGAAGCTAAATTTGGTTCGGTTGAAGCTTTTAAAGAACAATTTTCGAAAGCGGCTGCAACACTGTTTGGCTCGGGTTGGGCTTGGCTTGTTACTAATGCTAGCGGCGAGTTGGAGATTGTACAAACCAGTAATGGCGACAATCCGCTTCGGGACGGGAAAAAACCAATATTAACCTGCGACGTTTGGGAACATGCATATTACATCGATAAACAAAATGCACGTCCAAAGTACATCGAAGATTTTTGGAAAATCATAGACTGGAAGGTTATTTCGGAACGGTTTGCAAAATAAGTTGAACGAAAAAGCTTTATTATGAGTGTTGAAAAAGTTTTAGAAACATTGGCAACTGCCGGGAAACCATTAAAAGCCGGCGAAATTGCAGAAGCATCGGGACTCGATAAAAAAGAGGTTGACAAAGCAATGAAAGTTTTAAAAGCAGAAGCAAAAATTGTTTCGCCAAAACGTTGCTACTGGGAACCAAAATAGAGAGTCGTTTTAAGCATCTTGTTTTTTTAAGAAACATGATATAAAAACAAAACAAATATAAAAAACGGGGTTTTAAAAATAAAACCCCGTTTTTTATATTGAAACTTTAGCAGCTATTTTTTCCATAAATGCTCCATCTCCTCCAGTGTTTTATTTTTTGTTTCCGGAACAATTTTCCACATAAATAGTGCGGCTAAAAGTCCCATAACACCATAAATCCAGTACGAAAATCCGTGATGGAACAACCCGTTTAGGAACGAACTTTTATCCATCATCGGGAAGGTCCACGAAACGAGATAATTCGAGATCCACTGTGCGGCAACAGCAATAGCCATAGCACGCCCTCGAATTTGATTTGGAAAAATCTCGGAGAGTAACACCCAGGTAACCGGCCCCCAACTCATAGCGAAACTGGCTACATAACCCAGCATAAAAATAAGTGCAGCTATTCCCATTTTCTGAAAAAAGAACGTTAATCCGAGTGCAAACATAAAAAAGGCCATTCCCAGTGCACCGGTAATTTGTAATGGTTTTCGTCCAAATTTATCGACGGTAAGAATTGCCAAAACAGTAAAAGTTAAATTAATGGCACCAACAATAATTGTTTGTAAAAGTGCAGTATCGGTATTCGAGCCCATATTTTTGAAAATTTCGGGGGCATAATACAACACAACATTTATTCCTACAAACTGCTGAAATGCAGAGAGTGCAATTCCAATAACGATAACTAAAACGCCAAACGAAAATATTTTACCCGATTTTGTATTTACTGTCGACTTTATCTCTTCCAGTATTTTTAATCCTGTTTCGCTACCGTTTACTTTTTGCAAAATTCGCAATGCTTTTTCAGGTTGCGAGCGCAATACCAAATAGCGTGGTGTTTCGGGAACAAACATTAATAAAACTAAAAATAGTGCTGCGGGAATTGTTTCGGAAGCAAACATCCAGCGCCAGCCAATAGTATTTAACCAACTGTCGTCGCCCTGACGCGCAATAAAGTAGTTAACAAAATAGACAACCAGCATTCCAAAAATAATTGCAAACTGGTTCCACGAAACCAATTTTCCCCGAATATTTGCCGGCGCAATTTCGGCAATATACATAGGCGAAAGCATCGATGCCAGCCCCACGCCTACTCCGCCAATTATTCGGTAAATAACAAAAATGTATATAAAAGTATGGTCGGCTTCGCCAACCGGCCTGATAAACAGTTCGGGCATTGCCGAGCCAATTGCAGAAATCAGAAAAAGAGAAGCCGCAATAATTAATCCTTTCTTACGGCCAAATTTTAAACTTATAATTCCCCCCGACATTCCCCCAATAATACAACCAATTAGCGCACTCGACACAATAAAACCAAGGCGCGAGTTAGCTGCAGATTCGGCCAACCCAAACGGGTCGACAAAAAAACTATCGAGCGAGCTTACCGTTCCCGAAACAACAGCCGTATCGTAACCAAAAAGCAATCCACCAAGTGTTGCCACCAAAGTAAGCAACGAAACATAAACTAAACTTCCCTTTTTATTCATAAAATTTTATTTATTTTATTTAGCCTGAATTTATCAGAAATACTTCTAACAAATCCAAATTACTTTGAGGCAAACTAAATATACCAATTAATTAATTGCTCCAAAAGTTCCTGTTTGCCACTTATTTGCGATGGTTCGCCTACTTCGGCTGCTATAGTACGTAAATCTTCGAGCGACAATTTTCCACTCTCGAAATCGGCTCCTTTCCCCGTATCGAACGACGCATAACGGGATTTACGCATAGAAAGATAATCGGAGTTATTGAGTAGTTTATCGGCAATTACCAACGAGCGTGCAAACACATCCATTCCGCCAATGTGAGCAATAAAAATGTCCTCCAAATCGGTAGAGTTTCTGCGTGTTTTTGCATCGAAATTTATTCCTCCGTTTGTAAAACCGCCACCTTGAATAATTTCGAGCATCGCCTCGGTAATTTCGTAAATATTGGTTGGAAATTCGTCGGTGTCCCATCCGTTTTGGTAGTCGCCTTTATTTGCATCGATTGAACCAAGCAAGCCGGCATCGGCAGCAAAACGGAGGTCGTGAGCAAAAGTATGCCCTGCCAATGTTGCGTGGTTCACCTCAATATTCAGTTTAAAATCTTTATCTAAATTATAATGCCTCAAAAATCCAATTACAGTTTGCGAGTCGAAATCGTACTGGTGTTTTGTGGGCTCCATCGGTTTTGGCTCAATTAAAAAAGTACCTGTAAAACCCTGTTTGCGCGCATAGTCGCGTGCCATAGTAAGAAACTGTGCCATGTGTTCCAGTTCGCGCTTCGTATTGGTATTGTGCAGGGTCATATAACCTTCGCGGCCACCCCAGAAAACATAATTTGTACCGCCCAATGCAATAGTTGCGTCGATGGCATTTTTTATTTGCACGCCGGCATTTGCTACCACGCTGAAATCGGGATTTGTTGCTGCACCATTCATATATCGTGGGTCCGAAAAAACATTTGCAGTTCCCCAGAGCAGTTTTACACCCGAGGCATCTTGTTTCTCTTTTGCATAGTCGACCATTTTCGCCAGTCGCTTTTCAATTTCAAAAACCGAACCATCGCCTACCACGTCGGTGTCGTGAAAACAGTAGTGTGGAATAGTCATTTTTGTTATAAATTCAAAAGCGGCATCCATCTTTTCACGGGCAGCATCCATCGGGTCGGAAGCACCAATCCACGGAAAAATCTGTGTGCCGGGGCCAAAAGGGTCGCCACCTGTTCCGCAGAACGTATGCCAGTAAGCAACGGCAAAACGCAGGTGTTCTTTCATCGTTTTCCCGGCTACCACACGGTTCTCGTCGTACCACTTAAAAGCGAGAGGGTTTTTCGATTCGGCCCCCTCAAATTGAATCTGGCCGATTCCTTTAAAATACTCTTTATTTCCTTTTGTTACTTCCATTATCTTGTTGTTTTATGTGTTTATTGAATTGCTTTTTTTAATTCGGTTTCCCACTTTTTATAGGCGTTGTTGTAATCTTCTGCTTTCGAGTTATCGGGGTCAATGGTTTCCAGTTTTTTCAAACTCAAAAATGCTTCATCGTGATTTTTGTAGTATCCCGATCCAATTCCCGCACCGCGCGCAGCTCCTTCCGAACCGTCGGTATTGTAGAGTTCAATAGTTGCTCCGGTAACTCCAGCCAATGTCGCTCTGAAAACAGGGCTGAGGAACATATTTGCTTTTCCTGCCCGAATAACTTTTGCATTTATTCCGATGGTTTCCATTATATCCATTCCATATTTAAACGAGAAAACAATTCCCTCCTGTGCAGCTCGTAAAAGATGACCCTTTTTGTGAATATTAAAATTAATTCCATTGAACATCGATCCAATATTTTTATTGTTCAAAACGCGTTCGGCGCCATTTCCAAAAGGCAAAATAGTTAATCCGGCAGAACCGATTGGAATATCGGCGGCCAGTTTGTTCATCTCCTCATACGATATATTTTCGCCCACCATTCGTTTTAACCAGGCATTTAAAATTCCTGTTCCGTTAATGCAGAGCAAAACGCCAAGACGTGCTTTTTCGTCCGAGTAGTTTACGTGTGCAAACGTATTTACGCGCGATTGTGAGTCGTATTTCACCTCGTCGCTAACGCCGTAAACCACCCCCGATGTTCCGGCTGTTGCAGCAATTTCGCCGGGATTTAAGACATTCAGCGAGAGTGCATTATTGGGCTGGTCGCCGGCACGGTAGCTTATTTTTGTCTTTACAGAGAGGCCCAACTCGTTGGCAGCTTTTGCCGAAAGAGTTCCCTGAATTCCAAAAGTTGGTACAATCTCAGGAATTATATCGTGCGAAAATCCATACGTATCGAAAAGCAAATCAGCAAGTTTATTCTCTTTAAAATTCCACATTATTCCCTCCGATAGTCCGCTTACAGTGGTTTGAATTTCGCCGGTAAGTTTCATTGCAATCCAGTCGCCGGGTAGCATTATTTTATAAACTTTTTCGAAAAGCTCCGGCTCGTTATCTTTCACCCATTTTAATTTCGATGCGGTAAAATTGCCGGGCGAGTTTAACAGGTTTGTTAAACAGCGTTGCTCGCCAATTTGGGTAAACGCTTTATCGCCAATAGCAGTTGCCCGGCTGTCGCACCATATAATTGATGGGCGAAGAACATTTTGCGTCTTGTCAATCATTACCAAACCATGCATTTGGTACGAAATTCCAATAGAGTCGATTTTTTCAGGTTCTACCCTCGATTCTTTCAAAACATCAGCCAAAGCCAATTTTAAATTCTCCCACCACAACTGGGGGTCTTGCTCTGCCCACCCTGCTCGGTGAGCCGAAATTACCATCTCTTGTTTTGGATAAAACGAAGAGGCAATACAACTCCCGCTATCGCCATCGAGTAAAGAAACTTTTACCGACGAACTTCCAATATCAAATCCTAGTAAATACATAAGTTAATGTTATTTGTCACTCTAATTATCGAACTGTTCTGTTCTGTTATGCTGCTAATTTAGTCTCTATTTTTTAATAATCAAAATTTCAAATATCTATTTCCTGAATAAACCGGATAAAAGCTCAGTTGCTCTACATTTTACAACTAACTTGCAACTCCAAAGACAATAAAACACTCTGTACTTTTACTAAAGAAATAGCCGGCACAACTAAACCGACGACCGCATTTTAAGTATTGTAGGAACTTCGAATTGCATTTGATTTCCGGATATGACAAACTCGGCAGCCTTTTGTCCCATCAACTCAAAGTTGGTTGAAATAACCGATATTCCATCTTTTACATATTTTTTCATAGGCGTTTCGTTGTACGAGATTACACCCACTTCGCGTCCCGGCTCAAATCCGTTTTCGGTACACAGGTCTAAAAACGCAGCTAACGTTCGGTCGCTTACTAAAAAATAGAGAACTCCTTTTTCGATTTTAAAATCATTGGGGCTATAAATAACAGAGTGTTTCACTCTATTTTCAACACAAAACTTTTTAAAATAGTTGATTGAGGTTTTTGGATGATAAGTAAATGGCGGATAATAATAGATAAACTTTTCGTATTTCTTAATCGCATTTAAATTCTCTGCAAAACAGTCGAAAACTGGTTGCCCAAAATTCTGAAAAACAGCAGAGTTATCTTCCGAAGCGTGTATATTCCAGTCGATAATCAGCAATTTATCTTTTTCTATTTTACCAATGATGTCAGGTATCCTTTTATGGTCGAAATTCATGATAATATACTTGCTGTACCTGCCCAAACTCTCGGTAATTATCTTTTCGAACACATTAATATTGTAGTGGTGAAAGTGTAAATCGACACTAATAGTTTTAGGAAGATGTTTTAAAAACGAACCGTATAACACCTCCTTGTACGCTTTAAATGTATCGAGAAAAAGAAAAACCTTTGTAATATTTTGGGTAACAAAATAGCCACGATTTGGTACCGACTCGACAGTTCCCCGGCGTTTAAGTTCGGTGTATGCTTTAAAAACCGTATCGCGCGAAAGCCGGCACTCTTTCATTAGCTGATTTACCGAAGGCAACATATCGCCACTTTTCAACTCCTTTCTACTTATCGAATCTACAATTGCATCAACAAGT
The DNA here is from genome assembly GCA_015493625.1 of Draconibacterium sp. Classification (GTDB taxonomy): domain Bacteria; phylum Bacteroidota; class Bacteroidia; order Bacteroidales; family Prolixibacteraceae; genus Draconibacterium. The sequence goes on from WGCT01000145.1 coordinate 9,235, forward strand.
TGTTGAAATTTCAGGTTGTTCGAATTAGGGTCTATCGTAAATTTAAATTTGCTCATTTTTAAAAAAATAATAGCAGAACAGTTTCTGTTCTGTTCTGTTCTTCAAAACTAAAACAATATTTCGTTTTGCCGGTGCTTTTTTGTAAATTTAAGCTTAAAGTTCGGTATTAATGGAACGGGTTCAATCTCAACATCGCTTTAAAAGATTATCAGGAATGAGAAACATAAAAATTTCGGGCTTCATCGTTTTGGTAAGTCTCATTGTTTTTACCAGTTGTAAAAAAAGTGAAGAGGGCAGCAACAATCTTTCGGGAACATTAACTTCTTATTCCGACTGTAAAAGTGGAACAAAATCGGCAGGAGTTCCCGACAATAAATCGTGTGCCGAATATTCTTTCGACAAACAAACCCGGCTACTTAAAATTAAGCACATTAACGCAGGGTTTAATTGCTGTCCCGACAAATTGTATTCGACTATTTGGCTTAGCAACGATTCCATTTACATTCGGGAGTTTGAGGCGGCAGCTTTGTGCCGGTGCAACTGCTTATACGATTTGAAGTTCGAAATAGATGGTGTTGAGCAAAAAACGTACACCGTTGTATTTATTGAACCTTATGCAAAAGGCCAAAACAAACTTATTTTCGATATGGATTTAAAGAATTCTGCCACAGGTAAGTTTTGCGTGATCAGAAAAAAATATCCCTGGGGAATAAATACCTATTAGAAAAGCTGCCCAACTTATCCGCGAACAAAAAGTGCTTTAATTATTTCGGCAGCCATTTTAGGGTTCTCTTTCAGGCGGCGTGTCGAATAGCCAAACCAATCTTCGCCAAAAGGAACATAAACCCGCATTAAATGCCCTTTTTCAACAATCGATTTTCGCAAATCGGGCGTTACACCAAAAAGCATCTGAAACTCGTAACGGTATTTTGGCACATTGTATTTATCGAGAAGTTTATATGCCTCTGCTACAAGCTGTTTATCGTGTGTAGCAATACCCACATACATTTTTTTACGAAGCATAAAATCGAGTGCCTGCAAATAGTTCGTCTGCACCTCTTTAAACTCTTGAAATGCAATATTCTCGGGTTCTATATAAATGCCTTTACAAAGTCTGAAATTTAGTGGATTTTCAGCACTGTTTAAATCGGCTAACGACTCTAAATCGCTTAATGTGCGTCGCATATATGCCTGAATAACAAGCCCCACATTTGCAGGAAACTCCATCCTCAACTTCCGAAACAGCTCAATCTCCCGGTCGACACATTGCGAGTCTTCCATATCGATACGGACAAATGAGCTTTTTGAAGCCGCTAAAGAGACAACTTCTCTGATGTAATTATAACAAACTTCTTTATTAATTAGAAGTCCGAACATTGTAGGTTTCAGCGAAAAATTCCCTTTTACCTTTTCAGCGGTAAACCGGTTAATTATTTCAATGTATCGGTTTTTATTCTCTTCGGCCTGACTAAGGGTTTCAATAAATTCGCCCAATAAATCGATGGTTACCTCAATCTTTTTTTCGTTTAATAATTTCGAAGCAAGCACTCCTTCGTCTATTGTTTCTCCGGCAATGTATCGTTTCGAAAAGATCCACACCAACTTTTTCGGCATTAACGGGATTATATTTGCTACTAATTTGTTCAACATTTAGTATTTATTTTGAAACAAAAATAATACGAGGAGCTCCTTTAATTCAATGATGTTTATCAGTGGTAAGTTATGATTTAATGCAGGTTTTTAGCCGAATTGGCAAACGCAAGCAGACCAAAAAAAATGTACATTAATTGAATTGTGTTTCAACTAAAAAATTATCTTTGTCGCATATTAAAAAAAAGAATATTTAAATTAGAAAGATATGAAAGGAACTTCGTTAATTGTAAGTATTGTACTATTTGTAGCTGTAGCAATTTTATATGTTCTACACTTTACCGATAGCGACGCAAAAGAGAATGATTCATTGGCAGACAAAACAATTGCAGTTAACAGCGAATTAAAAGTAGCCTACGTAAAAGCCGACTCAATTATTTTGAATTATGATTTATCGCAAGATTTGCACGATGAATTCACAAAAAAACAGGAAGCATACACAACTGAATATGCCAAAAAACGCAAGAAGTTTGAAAAAGATGCAGCTGCATTTCAGGAGAAAATTCAACGCGGGGGTTTTCTTACCGAGCAACGCGCAGTTCAGGAACGCGACCGTTTAGTTGGCATTGAAGCAGAAATCAGAAAAATGGATCAGGAGTTATCGACAAAATTATCCGATCTTCAAAACCAAAACAATAAACAAATACTGGATAAACTAATGGCCTATTTAAATA
>WGCT01000146.1 GCA_015493625.1 Draconibacterium sp.
GTTGAGGGCGAAGTTTACGCTACTTCGTCGATGATGACTGCCATTGTTTTGTGGGCTATTTTTAAGTAGGAGAATGTTGCCGACGAGCCAAATGCAAACCGGTGGCTTATTTTTATTGCATATATTATTGGCCTTTCAATAGGTGTACACTTATTGAATTTGCTGGCAATTCCGGCAATTGTTTTTGTATATTATTTCAAAAAATACGAGATTACAAAGAAAGGAATTGGCATTGCATTGCTTGCTTCTGTCGCCATTCTTGGCATTGTTATGTACGGCATAATTCCCGGCGTAGTAACCGTTGGCTCGTGGTTCGAACTGCTGTTTGTTAATACTTTCGGACTGCCATTCGACTCGGGATTGATGTTTTATGTTGTTGCTTTAATTGCCGCCATTATTTATGGAATTTGGTGGACAGCCAAAAAACAAAAGGTAGTTTGGAACACTATTCTTCTCAGTGTAGCAATGATATTAATCGGGTACTCTTCGTTTGCTCTTATTATTATTCGTTCGGCTGCCAAACCACCGATGGACCAAAACAGCCCAAACAATGCATTTGCACTGTTAAGCTACTTAAACAGAGAACAATATGGAGAACGCCCACTTGCTTACGGACAATATTTCAATTCGCCGCTAAGCACAAAGAAACGTTATATAACAGGTAAAAATATCTATTCTCAAATCGATGGAAAGTACGTTGTTACCCATAAACGTTTTAGCCCCAACTACGATAAAAAGTTTACAACCATTTTCCCTCGAATGTGGAGCTCAATGGACCAAACACACGCTAACGACTATAAAGAGTGGGCAGAAATTAAAGGAACACGTATCAACCATAAAAACGAAAGGGGCGAAATTGAGACAATTGTAAAACCGACTTTTACCGAAAACTTACGATTCTTTTTCCGCTATCAGGTTATTCATATGTATTGGCGCTATTTTATGTGGAACTTTGTCGGGCGCCAGAACGATATTCAGGGGCACGGAAGTGTTTTATACGGAAACTGGCTGAGCGGGATTAAATTTATAGACGAGGCGCGGCTGGGAAGCCAGGAAAATTTACCTGCAAAACTCGCCAATAACAAAGCACGTAACACATACTATTTCTTCCCATTTATTTTAGGACTGCTCGGAATTTTCTATCAATACAAAAAAGGAAACGAAGGGAAAAAAGGACTTTGGATTGTTTTTCTAATGTTTTTTATGACCGGGTTAGCCATTGTTATTTACCTAAACCAATACCCCCACCAGCCACGCGAAAGAGATTATGCTTATGCCGGTTCGTTTTATGCATTTGCAATTTGGATTGGGTTGGGAGTTCTTGCCATTGTTGAGGGGTTAAAACGTTTTTTACCCGAAACAGTTTCGGCAGGAATTGCAGGCCTTATTTCGTTGGCACTTGTTCCGGGTATTTTAGCTGCCGAGAACTGGGACGACCACGACCGCTCGGAGCGATACACAGCACGCGACTTTGGCGCCGATTACCTGAAAACGTGTAAACCAAATGCAATAATTTTTACAAACGGCGACAACGATACTTTCCCACTTTGGTACAATCAGGAGGTTGAAGGAGTAGGCACCGACAAACGAGTCTGCAATTTAAGCTACCTGCAAACCGACTGGTACATTACCCAAATGAAAGCTCGTGCTTACGATTCGGCACCGGTTCCATTTTCGCTAACACTCGACAAATACCGGAACGGAACCCGCGATGCAGTTTACATTATGAACGACCCAAGAATTAAACGTAAATGGATTACTCTTAAAGAAGCAATGAATTTTATTGCCAGCGACAATCCGGCAACAAAACTCAAACAGGCAAACAATGCAGCTTATCTTCCTAAAAAAATTATAAAATTTAAAGTCGACAAAGAGGCTGTTATTCGTAATAAAGTGGTTCGCCCCGAAGATTACGATAAAATTGTAGACACAATAACAATCGATTTATCGAACAAAAATATGCTCTCGAAAGACGAATTGATGATTCTCGATTTGTTGGCAACAAACAACTGGGAACGTCCTGTATACTGGGCAATTACTGTTGGAAGAGATAAGTATATGAATCTGGAAGACTATTTCCAAAACGAAGGGTTTGCATACCGGTTTGTTCCTATAAAAACAAAAAGCGACCCACAGCAATTACGTTTTGGCCAAACAGCTACCGACCTGATGTATAACAACCTGATGAATAAATTTAAATGGGGAGGAATGAACAATCCGGATGTTTATATGGATGAAAATAACAGACGGATGATGACAAACATCCGCAACAGTTTTAACCGGCTGGCAAACGGATTAATTGCTGAAAATAAAAAAGAGAAAGCCGTTGAGGTAATCGACCACTGTTTCGAACTGGTTCCTATGGATTTAATCTCTCCCGAATTCTTCGCAACTCAACTTGTCGATAGCTATTTTAAAGCCGGCGCTACCGAAAAAGGCAATAAAGTATTAGACAAAATTACCGCAATTTACAACGACGAATTGAGTTACTACCTCTCGTTGGGAGGAGAATTTACTCATTCCAAAGGCGTTTACGGCGAAATTCAACGTAACCTTTTTTATATGCAACGTGCCGAACGAATTGCCCGAAACAGAGGTAACAATGAAATGGCCGATAAAATTATGGCAATGTTTAACGCACAGGTTGCAAAACTTAAAACGAATTAAAAATGAACATTCTAATTATTGGCTCGGGAGGAAGAGAACACGCTCTTGGCTGGAAAATAAAACAGAGTAACAAAGTTGAAAAACTATTCTTTGCCCCCGGAAATGCCGGAACTTCTATTATTGGAACAAATATTAATTGCAGCGTTTCCGACTTTCAGAAAATAAAAACTATTGTACTCGAAAACAATATCGATTTAATGCTGGTTGGCCCCGAAGTACCGTTGGTTGAAGGACTGAGCAACTTCTTTGCTGCCGACCCCGAGCTAAAATCGGTGGGTGTTGTTGGACCTAAAAAAGAGGGAGCTCAATTAGAAGGAAGTAAAGATTTTGCCAAAGATTTTATGGTGCGAAATAATATTCCCACTGCAAAATATTTAACGGTTACCAACCAAAATATCGACGAGGGAATTGCATTTCTGAAAACAATGAATGCACCCTATGTTTTAAAAGCCGACGGACTGGCAGCCGGGAAAGGTGTATTAATTATCGATTCGTTGGAGGAGACCGAAAAGTCGTTAAAAACAATGCTCGCCGGACAGTTTGGCGATGCCAGCAGCAAAGTGGTAATCGAAGAATTTTTGAGTGGCGTTGAAGTTTCGGTTTTTGTTTTAACCGACGGGAACAGTTATAAAATTTTACCCGAAGCAAAAGACTATAAACGAATAGGAGAGGGCGACACAGGACTCAATACCGGTGGAATGGGAGCAATCTCGCCGGTACCTTTTGCCAACACAGAATTTATGAAAAAAGTTGAAACCCAGATTATTCAACCCACAATTGCAGGATTGCAAAAAGAGAATATAGATTACAAAGGATTTATTTTCCTGGGGCTGATAAACGTTAACAATAATCCGTTTGTAATTGAATACAACGTTAGAATGGGCGACCCCGAAACTGAAGCAGTTATGTTGCGCATAAAATCCGATTTTGTTGAATTGCTTGAAGGTGCTGCAAACGGAACATTAAACGAAAAAACAGTAGAATTCGACAATCGTACCGCCGTAACTGTTATGTTGGTTTCGGGCGGTTATCCCGAAAGTTACGAAAAAGGAAAAGTAATTTCGGGAACGGAAAATGTTACCGACAGCATTGTTTTTCATGCCGGAACAAAAACCAACGGCGAGAATGTAATTACTTCGGGAGGCCGTGTAATCTCGGTTAGTTCGTACGGGGAAAGTATTGCTGAAGCTCTGGAAATATCGTATAAAAATGCTGAAAAAATTCAATTCGATAAAAAATATTACCGTAAAGATTTAGGTTTCGACTTATAAAAAATGATATTAAAACAGCTAAAATCGAACAGGCAGGTTAATCTTTTGATTTTCCCCGTAATTGCGTTGCTGTTTTGGTTGAACGATTTGCTGCATCCCTTTTCGTACCAATTTCTTCCGGGCGACGGCAACACGGTACTGTTTGCTTTTATTAACCGCATTACAAGCGAACACGCTTTTATAAGAGTTGCCCTTTCGCTGGTTCTTATTCTTTTTATGGCAATTGCTATTCAGGCAATTAACAACCGTTATTCATTTATCTATATTCGCTCGAAATTGCCTGCAACACTGTTTATTATAATTGTTAGCGGATTACCCCTTCTTCACACATTGCTCCCTGTATTTCCGGCCACTTTATTTATGCTTTTTGCTCTATATAATTTGTTTGGCATTTTTGAAGAAACAAAACCATATAGTCCCATTTTAAATACCGGTATATTTTTAGGTATTGCAACACTTTTTTATCTGAATCTAATTTTTTTACTACCGGCATTTATTATCAGTATTGCCATTTTAAGCCACGAAAGCAACTGGCGAAATTATGCAATTCTCTTTATCGGATTTTTTTTACCGCTAATTTTTACGTTTAGTTTTGCATTTATAACCAACGAAACCGGCGAAATTGTTTCGGCCATTGTAAAAAGTTTTACTACACCTATCATCCGTTTCTATTTTGCCCTGCCAATGGTTATTTTTTTCGCATTTTTAACTTTGCTTACATTTGCCGGCAGCATAAAAATAGCCCTGCAATACGACTCGAAAAAAGTAAGTACCCGAAAATATTTTACCATTTTTTTTATTCTTTTTATCTCTTCGCTTCTCGCTCTCGTACTGGTTCCCGGAGCATCGCTCGAAATGTTGATTATTACTGCTGTTCCTGTAACTTATTTAATATCAAATCTTTTTGTTTTTATGAAAAGTAAATTCTGGAGCGAATTTCTTTTTATCGTATTACTTGCTGCCGTGATTTTTATGCAAATTGCCGAAAAATTTATTTAACTAAATTTGCCACTAAACAAATATTAAAAACCTGCAAAATGGCTACAATTTTAAATATCGAAACATCAACCGAAGTGTGCTCGGTTACCATCGCAAAAGAGGGCGAGCTTCTGTTTAAAAAAGAGTCGCAAGAGGGGTTAAATCATTCCAAGCTGTTAACCGTTTTTATCGAAAATCTTTTTACTGAGAACAGCTTTCAACTCAACCATCTCGACGCAGTGGCAGTGAGTAAAGGTCCCGGTTCGTACACCGGTTTACGAATTGGCGTTTCGGTTGCAAAAGGCCTCTGTTATGGCCTCGATATTCCGCTTATTGCCGTTAATTCGTTAGAAATACTTGGCGTTTCGGCAGCAGAAAATTCATCAGAAAAAATGCTCTTTTGCCCAATGATTGATGCCCGCCGAATGGAAGTTTATACTGCACTTTACAACCACAAAGGAGAAGAGATAGAACCGGTTTCGGCCGAGATAATAGACCCTGCATTTCACGCAAAATATTTAGCAAAAGATAAAATTCTCTTTTTTGGAAACGGTGCAGAAAAATGCAAAACACAAATAAACCACCCAAATGCAGTTTTTGGAGAACCACAAAAAACTTCGGCACAGTTTATGCAAAAACTTACCGAAAAAAAGTACAACAAAAAGGAGTTCGAAGACGTTGCATATTTCGAACCGTTCTACTTAAAAAACTTTGTGGCTACCATTCCAAAAAACAAACTATTAAAATGACAAAAACAGTACTCATCTTTCTATCGGTTTTTTTATTTCTGCAAGCAGTTTCGGCAAAAGAGAAAAAAATTCGTTTTAGCCTGAAATATGGTTTTATAAAAGGAGGCGAAGCAGAAATAATAATTATTGATACAACCTTCAACGGGAAAGATGCGATTAGTTACTGTTTTAAAGGGAGAACCACAGGGTTAACCAATGCAATTTATGGCGTAAACGACACATATACAACCATTGTCGATGCAAAAACCAACCTGCCCCTAAAAGCCATTCGCGATATAAAAGAGAACAATTACAGGTGGTACAACGAAACCTATTTTTACCACGATATAGATTCGTTGAAAAGCAAAAGAACAGGATGGCGAAAAATGCCCGATAATATGGTCGATATTATTTCATCGTTTTTCTATTTTGTAAATGTGTATAATATGGACGAGATGAAAGAGAACGAAATAAAAGTCCTCACCTCATTTCATGCCGATAAAATAGATACCATTGCAATAAAGTACCTCGGTACCGAAAGAATTAATACAGATCTTGGGAAAACCGATACATATGTTCTTGTCCCTTCGGTAGATAAAGGAAAACTTTTAATGAGCTCCGACGGACTTCGCTTCTACATTTCGAAAGAACTTGAGATACCGGTAATGCTCGAATTCGACCTGAAAATTGGGGCACTGCGAGCCGTTTTAAAAAGCTATAAAATTGATGGCGTAGAACAGGTTAAGTAATATATTTCAGTAAAATATTCCTTAATATCTTAATATTTACTCGATTTAATTATTTTTGCAGCAAATAATTAAGAAAAAAAGAATTCATGGCTTCAACATCAGATTTTAAAAATGGAATGTGTTTTATGTTTAAAGGAGAAATTTATACGATTAAAAGTTTCCTTCATGTAAAACCGGGTAAAGGCCCCGCATTTGTTCGCACAAAACTTAGAAACGTAAAAACAGGTCGTATAATTGAGAATACTTTTAACTCGGGAGTTAAAGTTGATGAAGTTCGTGTTGAGCGTCGTTCATATCAGTTCCTCTATAAAGACGATATGGGATTAAATGTAATGAACACAACAACTTACGAGCAGATATCTATCCCAGAAGAGATGATAGAAAATGCCGATTTAATGAAAGAGGGGCAAATTATCGAAATTAATTTTCATGCCGAAGAAGAGCTTCCTCTAACAGCCGAAATGCCCGATAAAGTTGAATTGCAAGTAACCGATACCATTCAGGGAGAAAAAGGAAATACAGCAAGTTCAACCGCGCTTAAACCGGCAACCGTTGAAACAGGAGCCGAAATAATGGTTCCTATGTTTATTAACGAAGGAGATATTATTAAGGTTGACACCAAAGACAGGTCGTATAGCGAGCGGGTAAAAAAATAATTTAAATATCGATTTATCATTAAATCCGAACTAAATTAGTTCGGATATTTTTTTTGCTTCATCAGTTGTATTTTGTGCATCATCAATCCACATTTTAAACAATTGATAACCGAGAGCAAGAACTACTGCACCAATAAACAGCCCAATAATTCCCATCAACATCATTCCTCCAATTGCTCCAATTAATAT
>WGCT01000147.1 GCA_015493625.1 Draconibacterium sp.
AAATAGTAATATCCATTGTTTCTGAACAGTTCAACAATATCTGCTTGTTGCGTCTCGAGTTTGTACACATCGAACGGATCACCTTGATTTATATATTGAATTTCGGGGGCATTAAAAAAAATCGAATCTAAAGCCCGATCTTTAATATGATATTCTATTTTACTGATAACATACTGTTCGCCCGAAGTAATTTTATATGTAACATCGGCTTTTTTCTTCTCATCGTTAAACACAATGTCGCTAGTTACTTTTGCCTGGAAAAAACCTTTGTTATACATATACTGGCGTAGCTGATCTTCCGACCTGTCCGACAAAACTTTATTGTACAGCTGTGGTGGTTCACCAATTCGTTTTAACCAATCGTCGGTTTTCTTTTTCGACGATAAATTATACATCATCAGATGAAATTTCATAAATCCGAGAATCTTATAATTCTCTTTCTGACGCACAAAAGATTTTGCCTCTGTTTTATCAATATCGGAGTTATCTATTTCAACATCAACTTTATTAACCAGATACTCGTTTTTAGGAACAAATTTTACAGGCGAGCACGAAAAGAGCTGCAAAGCAAACAAAACTGCTGCTATTTTAAAAAAACGTATTTTACGAACAACTACTTTTCTATTCAACACAAAGATTTTTATTCAGCAAAAATAAGGAAGTGTTTTGTAAAGAAACAGTAACTTTACTGAAAATATTTCTGAATTTAATTTTTTTAAATGGTTAGTAAAAATACGATAAAACTTATAAAATCACTCGCAATAAAGAAATACCGTTTAAAAGAGGGCCTGTTTTTGGTTGAAGGCGATAAAAATGTATTGGAAGTTTTAAATTCGCAATACCAAACAGAGCAGCTATTTGCTACCAAACGTTTTATTGACGAGGACAAAAGAAGCTGCAAAAATGCACTTGCCTTACAAGAGGCTGAGCCCGACGAGATAAGAAAAATGAGTTTATTGCAAAATCCGCAAAATTGCCTTGCTGTTTGTAAACTCCCCGAGGCACCCATATTCCCTGAGGAACTAACAAATAATTTATCGCTCTATTTAGACGATATTCAAGACCCTGGAAATTTAGGAACAATAATACGAATTTGCGATTGGTTTCGTATCGAGTATCTTTTTTGCTCGCCGGCAACGGTTGATTTTTACAACCCAAAAGTTATTCAGGCAAGTATGGGTTCGTTCTGCCGGGTAAAAATGGTTAAAACCACTTTCCCCGAGGTTAAACTTTTAGCAAATAGTTCGCAAACTCCAATTTTTGGAGCTTTCCTTGAAGGAGAAAATATTTACAAAAAGGAGCTACCGCAAAAGGCTATTCTTGTAGTGGGAAACGAAGGCAATGGAGTTAATAAGAGCCTCGAAAAACAAATTCCTGCAAAAATTAAGATTCCCGGATTTTCAGAAAAAAGCAGTGGTGCCGAATCGTTAAATGTTTCGGTGGCAACAGCAATTTTATGTTCAGAATTTAAACGGCAAACCTTTCATTAACCGGTACACTTTACTCGAAATGAAATGAGAGTGTAAAAACAGTAGAACGAAGGTTTTTTATTGATTGCGCATAGTACTGACGCTGTGTTATCGAAGGCAGATCGCCCAACTGATTATTTAATCCAATACTAAATTTCCCTTCCACCGAGAACCGGAAAAATGGGAAATAATGATCCCAACCACCACCAATCTCGGCATAAAAACCGCTTTTCTTAAGTTTTACCAAATCCTCTTTCGCTGTTCTAGAAATGTCTTGCCGGTATGCACCACCAAAAATCACATACGGTCGATCGTTATTTATACGCCGGGCTTTATATTTTATAAGAAGCGGAAAATCGAGAAAAGTCGATTTTATAGAATAATACGGGAGTGCTTCATACTCATTAATATCCCAAACCAATACATTATATTTTAATTTACGTTCGCCAAACGACATGCCCGGAAGAAATCGTAAATTCAAACTCCGGGTAAGGCGCAAACTGGTTACAATTCCAACCGTAAACCCCGGAACCAACTCTTCTATATCAGACCGAACATAATCGTCTTTAGTAATTATTGTACGGGTTAGCGGGTCGCGAAACTCCTCGAAATCGGGGTTTTCGCCAATCGGGTTGTAATTCAGCACACCAAAATCGAGTACATTTGCTCCAATTGTAAATCCAAAATGAAGTAACTTATCGTCGAAAGTTGTTATGTATTTCACTTTCTGTTTCTGTGCCGAAACATTAAAAATGAATAAAAGCAGTACTATAAGTATATAAATCTTTCTCACTCCGTAAATTCTTAACTCTGTTTTTCAAACAAAGTTTTTGTTGTTTTATTGTTTAACACTCTTTTTATTGGTTTTATGAGCTTCATAAACCGTTGCTATTCCAAATGTTTGCGGATAACTTTTATTTTCTAAAAAACCAACTTCTGCCAAAATAGATAAGAACTTGTCGCCATCGGGAAATTCGTTTACCGACTCGGGCAAGTAGGTATAAGCATTAGCATCTTTCGAAACCATTCGCCCAACGGCAGGTAATATTTTCGAAAAATAAAATTTATACAGCTGTTTTACCGGCCACTTTTTTGGTTTCGAAAATTCGAGAACAAAAAATACTCCACCCGGCTTTAATACCCGGTAAATCTCCGATAATCCTTGCGTAAGATTTTCGAAATTCCGAACGCCAAAACCGACAATTGCAGCATCGAATGAATAATTCTCGAAATGCAAATTCTCCGAATCGGCTTTTTGCAAATCTATCTTTTCGGTTAAACCACGTTTACTAATCTTCGCTCTTCCCACCTCCAGCATTCCTTCCGAGATATCGATTCCGACAATTTTTGCCCCGGAAATTTTTGTGGCTGCAATGGCAAAATCTCCTGTGCCGGTAGCAACGTCAAGAATGGTTTCAGGATTAAATCTTTTTAACCGGTTAATTGTTTTCCTTCGCCATATTTTATCGACATTTGCCGATAGCAAGTGGTTTAACAAATCGTACCTGGGCGAGATATTATTAAACATCTCCTCGACTTGTCCCTTTTTAGATTGTCGTGATTTTTTATATGGAACGGCTGCCATTAAGCTCCAACAGTCATTTTGTCGACATATCCAAAAGAGTTATCATCAATTCTGATTTCTCCTTTTGTTACATGCCCAAGGGTAAAAAACGGAACGTTCATTTCGAACAGAGTATCAACAAATTCATCTTCATCTTCCGGATTTACACCAACAACAATTCTCCCCATTGCTTCGCCAAAAAGAAATGAATCGATTCTGATTTCGGCAGAAGTTGTAATATCGAACCCCAAATCGTTCGGAATGGCAGCACGCAGTAAGGTAAAAAACAGACCTCCCTTTCCAACCGGGCTTGCACTCTCAATCAGGTTTAATTTATGCAGCTTTTTCAGTGCTTTTTGTACTTCTATCTCATCGTCGATATTAAATGCAGGCAGAGGAGAGTTTGGAACTTCGTGATAAAATTCGAGATATTCCGACGAACCTATATCATCGACATTGCGCCCAATAAGAAAAATTATATTTCCTTTTTGCTTAAACGCATGCGAAGTAAAGTTCTCGTTCTCTTTAATTTGCCCCATCATACTTACAATAATAGTGGGCGATACCGGACCGTGTTCAGAGAAATGGTCGAACCTTATTTTCCGGTCCGAAACATTAAGATTAAACTTCAGAGAAGTATTTTCCAACCCTTTTTTAGCACCCGAAGCAATCTCCTGGCCTTTGGGGTCAGCAAAATTTATATGATACAAAAACGCACTTATTGCAATTGGTGTCACCCCAAAACAAATCATTTTTCGGGCAGCACGCGAAATCAATATCTCGGTGGCCTTTTGTGGGTCGTTTTGCAAATGGTGATGAAATGCATGAGTACTCATTGCCATTTTACTTCCATTTGCATCAATATCGAAAAAACCTATTTCATCGGTATCGCTGCTTCCTATCGCCTCGGGAGAGATATTTATGTCTCGAAAATCGTTAAAATAATTGATACTCGACAAATTCGGATTTACCATTAACGAATAGATAACATCCTCGATATTCTCTGGCTCCGGAATAGAATCGATTAAAAATTCTTTTTCTGTTTGAACTTCATTCCCCATAACACCCTGTAATTTCTAATTTATACAGTAGCAAAGGTAATTAAGTCCTCGATTTTTCCATAACCTTTAATGTTTTTTTTAATTTCGTAAAGAATAAGAAATAGACATTTAATGAGAAAAATAGCATTAATAACCGGAGCCACTTCAGGAATTGGTAAAGCTACTGCAATCTTGCTTTCGCAAAACGGATACGACCTGATTTTAACCGGCAGAAGAGATAAAAAGCTGGCTGCCCTAAAAGAGAAGATAACCCAAGAGAGCGATGCCGGGGTTATTCTTTTAAATTTCGACATTAGGAGTTTAGATGAAACGAAAGCCGCAATTAACAACCTCCCGAATGAATGGAAAGCCATTGATGTTTTAATAAATAATGCCGGGTTAGCCGTTGGTTTTAATACTGTGCAAGACGGTAACATTGACGACTGGGAACGAATGATTGACACAAACATTAAAGGATTACTCTACATAACGAGGCTTGTTTCGCCACTTATGGTAAAACGAAAACGCGGGCACATTATTAATATCTCTTCGATAGCGGGGAAAGAGACTTACCCGTTTGGAAATGTTTACTGCGCCACAAAACATGCAGTTCAGTCGGTTACAAAAGGTATGCGCATTGATATGTTAAAAGATGGGATTAAAGTGAGTTCGGTGAGCCCGGGAGCCGTAAATACCGAGTTCTCGCTGGTACGGTTTAAAGGCAACAAAGAAAAAGCAAGTCAGGTGTACAACGGCTTTACTCCCCTGTTTGCCGAAGACATTGCGGAAACAATTTTGTTCGTTCTCTCACGTCCGCGCCACGTTACCATCGACGATATTTTAGTTATGCCAACCGATCAGGCTTTTTCGCGCGACTTTAACAAACAAGAGACCAATTAATTTGATTCGAACTAATTTCACACCATAGAAAATACCATGCCGGAAGCAATAATTATTACACCCGTCAAAGATTCGTTGGAAACAACAAAGCAGACAATTGAAGCAATTTCGGAAGCCGAAGGAGATTTTGAGTATTATATTTTTAACGACTTCAGTACCGATGCTACAAAGAAATTTCTTGAAGAAGCTCAACAAAAATTTAACTTCAAATTAATCAATCTCGAAGATATTACGACATCTCCATCGCCAAATTACAAACTGGTTTTGGAAACGGCACAAAAAATGGCACTCGAGAAAAAGTGCCCTTTAATTGTTATTGAGTCGGACGTAATTATTCAATCGAACACAATTACATCGCTCTTTTCTGTTTTGAAATCGGAGAAAAACCCCGGAATTGTTGGAGCAATAACTGTTGATAAAAACGGGAATTACAACTTTCCCTACACGTTCGAGAAGATAAAAAGCAACTCAGTTTTAAACACTTCGCACAGCTTAAGTTTTTGTTGCACGCTTCTTTCGAACGAGTTTTTAGAGCAATTTAGTTTTGCCGATTTATCGGAGAAAAAAGATTGGTTTGATATTTATATTAGCCGTCAATCGAAAAAAATGGGATTTAACAACTATTTGGCAAAAGGTATCGAAGTAATTCATCTGCCTCACTCGAGCCGCCCCTGGAAACAACTAAAATACAAAAATCCTATTCTCTATTATATTCGTAAATACCTGAAGAAACGCGACAAAATTTAAAATGCAAAACACCTCTTTTTTCCAGCCCTTTATCGACACCGCATTTAAGCATAGACTCCCCCGCAGATTTTTCTTATTCAATTTGAGAAAATATTTTACCTATGAATGTAAATTTTAAGCTAAAAAATGAATCCCTGCTTTTTTATCGTTTCAATCATTTTTGCCGAAAAGAATTCGTTATCGCTTTTTTTGTACCGAACATTGGTGAAAACCTGCGCCAAATTTTCAAGTTTATTCTCCTCCACAAAATTCTTCGACGATTCGAGTTGTTCTTTAAATTGGTATAAATCTTTTAATTGGGAAGCTGAATAATTCTTATACGTTTCTGAATGAATAATTCCAGAAAGTGGAATACGATCGGTTAATTCAGGTTTTTCATCGGGGTATCCAATTGCCACAGTTGTAACCGGAAAAGTTAATTTAGGAAGATGGAGGACATCAATAATGCTTTGTGCATTATACGTTGTCGTTCCAAGATAACAAATACCAAGGCCGGCATTTTCGGCAGCAATACAAACATTCTGAGCAACCAATAGAGCGTCGATAGAGGCTGTATAAAAGGAGAGAAAGTTATCATACCCCGGATTAGCATTACTAATCTCACACCACTTTGTAAAGCGGTTAAAATCGGCTACAAAGGTTAAAAGCAAAGGAGCGTCTTTAGCAACAGCTTGATTAAAGTGCAACGGTAAAAGTTTTTCGCGTTGTGTTTTCTCTTCTGAAATAAGAATACTATAAAGCTGCATATTCCCGGTTGTTGAAGCTCTCGTACCAGAATAAATGATGCTTTGTAATAAAGATTCACTAATCTTTTGAGACGTAAATTTGCGTATAGTTACGTGTTTATTTAATAATTCCATAGCAATAAATAATAGTATAAAAAAAAAAGGGAAGCATTAAGCTTCCCTTTTTAATCAATCAATTCGGTATTACTTCTTAATAATCTTTTCAGTTTTGGCAATTCCGTTTTCAGTAATTAAACTGATTACGTAAATACCACTTACAAGATTATCAGTACGGATTTCACTATTTGGATATTCAACATCAATAACTCTTTGACCTGCAATGTTGCTAATAACAACTCTAGTCAGCTTATCAGAATTTTCAATGTTAATATGATTGCTAAATGGGTTTGGATAAACTTTAAACTCAATACCATCCAAGTCGCCGATTTTAGTATCTGTAACATCAACAATGTCAGCAGCTTTACGTGGCTCCAGTTTGAAATTATCAAGTCTTCCGTTTACAACACCAGTTACATTATAGTAATCGTCGAATTTCGGAGTATAAGCGAACAACCAGTCGTTAACAACAGCTGCATCACTAGTTGCGTAGTAAATAGTCCATTCACCGGTACTTGCATCTGCCGAGTCGGCACGAGCACCACTAACTTTAACTATAACACTTTCGTACATTTCATCACTAACTTCAGAAGGAGATGCAACATCGATAGGAGCAACTGTTAAAGCAGGAGCAACACCGGTAACCGATGTAGCCGTAATGGCTGTTACGTTAGCTATTTCGCCAACAACTCCAACAACAACAACTCCATTACCTTCTTGAATACCTGAAGTAGTAACATCGCTGTATTCAACCCAAATTCCACTCCATGCAGCATTTGCATCTTGAACGAAGAAACCTTCGCCATCGGCAACAGCAGTTACAGTACCTTCAATTTGTGCAACTTTTCCATCAATTGGAGAAGTATCACCAGTACCCTGAACTTCAGCAATAGTGTAAGGTCTTGGAATTTCAACAACACCTACATTTAATGTTCTTACACATGTATCAGCGCCAGAAGCATAATCGTAAGTAAATGTATAGTCACCTTTTGCTAGCATTGTATCGAGACCAGCTTCAGCATCAACAAACTGAACAGTTTCATCTATATAAGTTTCTATAGAAGTATCTCTTACAACAGGATTACTGTCAATATCAACAGTTGTTTCTAATTTACATCTTAAGTGTGTATCGGTAACAACAACAGGATATGAACCGGAAGCTAAATCCATAGTCATATCGGTAATTGTATCACCATTAAGAGAAACTACATACGGATCAATACCACCTGTTACATTCAATGTTACATTAGCAGAACACTCGTTCTGGTCGTTAACATCGACAAACAGTTCGATAGGATGTTGAACAGGATCGAAAGTAAGTGTATCAACAGAAGATACACATCCCTGATCGTCAACAATTATAAACTCGTAATGAATGTCGTTTATATTTTCGCTATCGAAAATAAATTTCTCGATTACATCAGTTGTTTCAGCAAACCAAGCTGATGAGTCACTATGTGTAATTACATCGTTTTCGAACTCATCCCAATGTACCATAAATGTACGTCCTGGAGTTCCGGCAGCAGTTACCCTTACAGATGCAAGTGAATCTCCATTACATGAAACATCGGTAATAGATGTTACTATAGCTTGTGGAATTTCAATCATCATCGTATCGGTAGCTTCACATCCTGCAGCATCTTTAGCAACTACAATATATTCGTGTCCAACAGCTACTACATGATTATCAATAGGTGAATTTTGGCGAATTAAAACGCCATCGCTATAAATATCATATAAAACGCTACCAGAACCTGTAAGCGTTGCAGATTTTTCACCAACGTTACGACTAAATGTATGAATATTTGAAGAACCACCTGTAGTATTTAATACAATCAATACTTCTTCGTCGCCTTCACAAACAGCTCCGCTGGTAACTTCAATATCAACTGTAAATTCGTCTAATTGAGTTATTACAATGGTATCGCTTGCTGATCTACAACCATTTGCAGAAATTAAACTTACAGCATAACCATCTGCATCGGAAGCATAAACAGGTAACCCATCCATATTCGTAGGATCAAGATCGGCAAATACATAAGTAGTATCAATACCATCAAATGTAGTCCCTGTAACTTCAGCAGTGAAAGTTGCACCTGAACCACCTTGCACATTACCTATATTTAGTGAAGTAAGTTCACCATAACAAACATCTCCTTGATCTCCCGCCATATCAAAGGTAATAGGATCGGCCTCGCGAATTACAACACGGTGGTCGTCAATTGGGAATCCTTGAGCATCAATTTCACAACCGGTAACACAACCATTTGCATCCATTACCCAACCAATATAAGTACCGGCAGGAACGTTTGTTATAACCGAATCGGTGTACCAAACAGGATTTGCAGGAAGTGTTGGGTAAGGATGTCCTCCAGCTCCAACTTCTGTTCTTGAATAGGTGTACTGATAAGGAGCAGTACCACCACTGGCCTGAATACTGAATGCTCCAGTACTATCACCGGCACAATCGGCATCTTTAACCCATGTTACTGTATTTAATTCTAAAGAATCGGGTTCGCACATAGTGAATTTAATCGGACGACAACAGTTTGCAAGAGTGAAACCTGCATCATCGCGTAAATAAATCCAGTAATCCCCGGCTTTTAATGTATCGAAAACAATATCGGTACTTACATAATTAGGAGTACCATCGACCTTAACCGGCCACCATAACGAATTATCATTAGGATCGTAAGCCGGATTTTCGCCACCTACCAATTGAATTTGGTATGCACCCGATCCACCTGTAATGTTCGAGATAGTTACTTTACCATCATTTCCACCATAACACTTAACACACTCTACATCTACATCGAATTCGAATGGATTAAACACGTTAATGTGCACTGTATCTACTGCAGAACATGGTTGAACATGTCCAGTATAAGGAGGATTCTCACTAACAACAGTTACTACATAATCTACATTATAAACGGCTGTATCAGATAATAATACTGTATCTCCCGGCAAATATCCAGGGCCAACATCACCATCTAAAGAAAAATACAATTCATCATAAGGAGCAGGATAACCACCGGTAGCAGTTGCCCAAATTTCTCCATCGGCAACATTACAGTCAGAAGGATCGACATACCATGTATTAATCACCCAAGGTTCTGGTTCGAGAACAGTAACGGTATCAATAACTGAACATCCGTTTGCATCTTCAACAATCACTTCGAAATCGCCTCCATAAACCTGGAAGTCAACAACATTCTGATCGTCTGCCAATTCCAAACTAAAATCTCTGTCGCCGGTTATACCATTAATGGTTACCTTATACGCTTTACCATCACAATTATTTACACAAACAGAACCTTGCGACGGCATATTACCATTGTAGCTATAACTACCGCCTACACCACCATGAATATAGACAGATATCACTCCATCTTCAGCGTCGGCACAAGTAACATTAGATACACTTATATAATCGTGTAATTTGAATGGTTGATTAATCATTACATACTGAGAGTCCGGCGCACACATTGCAGGAGTCGCATTCGGGTCGGTTGTATCGTATACATATACAACATATTGGTCTCCCATAGCTCCACCTCCAGTAGTAGTTGCATATAAACCGGTAAATACGTTCGAAGTTTGCATTGGAGTTCCAATAACAGAACCATCGAGCGTTAATGTATATAAGTAGTTACCAACACCGGCTCCCGGAGCACCACCTGCAGCATTTACAGTAATAGTACCGTCGTTATCGCCATAACAAGTAACGTTTGTAACATCAACAGAAGTAATTTCAATAGGATCGTAACCATCGATTACAACCTGGAATGGAGTAGTCTTTTCACACTTATCTTTAATCTGGAACCAGTATTCACCTTTCATCATTTCGATGGCAACTGCAGTATCGCCAACAGTAAATGGATACCAGTTAATAACAGCATTCGGGTTATTCAGATAATCGGGATTATTTGCATAAGTATAATAATATACCGAATCGGGATTTCCATGAAGAACAGTTAATGTAACTCTTCCAGTCCATGTTCCGTAGCAAGTTGCATCTTCTACAACAGGGGCATCAACAGCTAAAGTAGGTACACCATCAATTACAACAGTATCCTCGGTCGACCAGCATCCGTTTGGATCTTTGGCCTCGATATAATAAGTACCAGGAGCAAATGAAGTTGGATTTGCGTCCCATTGAGGTTTAAACTCGTGAAGAGCAGAATAATCTCCCGAAACTTCAGTATAATAATAAGTATAATCGGTAGAGTCGCTATACCAAGTAAATGTGTCGATTGAAACATAAATAGAAGGAAGGTCGCCGTTGCAAGAGATAGTATCTAACAGAGCAGCAGTTATTTCTATTCCGCTTAATGTATCTACAGAAATAGTATCGCTCCACATGCAACCATTTGCATCGCGTACTTGTAATAAGTGGTCCCCTTCAGTTAAACCGAACGACATATTTGGTCTCCAGTTTGGAGCATTATCAACAGAATACCAATAAGGTTCTGTTCCTCCGGTTACTCTCATTCTTACCCATCCGTCGTTTCCTTCGTGACAAGTAGGAGCGTAAACAGAATCGACAACAACCACAAGTGCACTGTCGGGTCCTGAAACAATAATATCTTGTCCAACAATACAAACTTCAGGATCAGCAGAATCGCGAACCTCAACTAAATAAGTATCTTGAGTAGTTGCAAAGAAAGT
Organism: Draconibacterium sp.; assembly: GCA_015493625.1. Classification (GTDB taxonomy): domain Bacteria; phylum Bacteroidota; class Bacteroidia; order Bacteroidales; family Prolixibacteraceae; genus Draconibacterium. Next base: position 11,234 of record WGCT01000147.1, read on the forward strand.
ATCGGCGATTGCCATCCAGCTTGCACTGTCAACGCGGAATTGATAAACAGCTCCTTCGTTACAGTTGTCGCAACTACGAGTTACATCAATTACACGAATATAACCGTCTCCATCTCCGAAACAAGTTTCGTTTTTAACTTCAGTATTAAAAGTAATTGCACCATCGTCGAGAATTGGAACGGTATTTCCTGTGCCGTCGCGGTTGATGAATGCAATTGTACTACAATCTGTCATTAAATATACTTCGTAATAGTTTGCAGGAATTCCTCCAATAGTATCACTAATCGAGGCAATTGAGTCGAATCCGGGCCCAACAACTTCAAATGTCCAACCTGTAGTATCGAGTGTTGTATTTTTAATACTGTCGCCGTTTAATTCCGAAATCCAAAGTGTTCCTGTGCCGGCAGTACAAGGAGCATCGGTATAATCTACATAGAAAGTAGGATCGTCGACATTAGTAATTGTAAATGCTTTTATTTTTGAACAAACACCGTCAGAAACACTTACTTCATAATCGCCGGGTGTTAATCCGCTAATTGTATCGGTAACCTGAACAGAATCTGCAGTATAAACAGTAGCACCTGCTCCGTTAACAACAGTAACATAATAATAAGCACTGTCGCCGGCAATATTATAAACAACATATTCTCCATCGGCGGCATTATGACACAATACAGTATCGACAGTAGTTTTACCATCGTAATCGAAATCGGCGCCATCTAATATTACTGCAGTTTGCCAAATTGGAGGAATACCACCAAATAGAGCAGGACTAATTGTAACACAACCATTTGCATCGTCAACAGCCAAATGATAAGTTCCGGCAGGTCTTAAATGCTGAGCAGTTGTAAATTTATATTTATCAAAAATTGTGTCATTTTTACTTTTTCCTAACATCATATCAGACATTACCTGATTCCAGTCAGAATGAGGTACTACCCAATACGTATAAGGAGGCACACCACCTGTAGCAGTAAAATTAATTTCACCTAAACGGTCGCAACTTTCGTTAGTAACTTCTACCGTATAAGAAACTGTATCGCGAGCTTCAACAGTAAAAAGTGTATCGTTAGAAAGACATCCGTCGGCATCTTTTACCTGAATAGAGTGAGTACCCGGCGAAGCTGATGAAGTATGGTCAGGCGTCCACGAAGCCTGTCCGTTATACGAATACTCGAAACCGGCTCCCACAGGGCTGTTAACAGTAACCAAAGCAGTACTGTTTACACAGTCTACAACAGAAGGATCGACTGTAAACTCAATTTGAGGATACAATATATTGGTTGTAATACTTCCGTCAACCCAATCGTTATCAGTCCATTCTGTCCAGTTAGTTCCGCCACCACAATGGTAAACTTTACTTGAATTGTCCCACTCTAACGTAGTTGAGTAGGTAGACAGGCTGTTGTTTGGGAAGTTATTCAGCGAGAATACCAGTTCGGCAAACTCCGATTGCGCTCCCATAGAGGCATCAATACGGCCTCTGGCAACTAACTCTGCCCAGTCGAATGTAACAGTACCTCCACCACCAACAATGACCATTGGTTGATTTGTACCGTTTGGACCTGAATTTGTTTGTTGAAATTCAGGCTCAAGAACAGTTGCACTAACAAATGTCCAATAAGCGGTATTATAATTCAAAACCAGGTGAAGACTGTCGACTTTATTGAAATCCATTACAGACACCCTTACCTTATAAAGGTTATTAGCGCTGTAACAAGCTGCAACGTCGTCAGCATAAAAATGCACCGTACTGTCAGGTGGAGGGCAAGTGCCACCACCATACTGTGCTAAAACAGCAGAGTGGGCCCAAACCAAAGCTACAAGACCGAGTGCAATTGACCGAAAAATTCGTAGTGAACTACGATATCTTTCGCCCGAAAAATTTGTAGTAAATTTTTTCATAGCAATTTGCTTTTTAAATTGAACTTAATTGATTGATTGATTTTAATTTATTTAATTCTTTAATCATTATTCTAACTTTTTATAACACGTAAAGTCAGTAAATCATACAAACGTATAAAATTTTGCAGCAATGTACAAAATATATAC
>WGCT01000148.1 GCA_015493625.1 Draconibacterium sp.
GTATTATTTCTTATTTTTTGTTCCCATAAGCCAAACGCACCAATTTTTCTCCCGCACTATAATTTTTATTGATGCTGACTTTTTATATTCTCACAAATTCTCTAAAGTTTTTCCTGTCAATAACTTTGCTTTCAACATTATATGTTTCTACAAATGTTTTAGGTAATTTGACTTTTTTTCTATTCTTCCATTTAAACTCATATCCAAAAATTTTTCCGCTGTTTTCTTCTACAAAATCTACCTCTTGCTGTTGTTTGGTTCTCCAAAAATAGGTATGTGCAAGACTTTGTTTATATTCAATTTGCTTTACTCTTTCTGAAATCAGGAAGTTTTCCCATAACTCACCTTTATCTGTCCTTAATTCAAGCGGATTAAAATTTCCGATAACCATATTACGAATTCCATTATCATAGAAATATATTTTTTTATTCTTTTTTATTTCATATGGTTATGCTATTTAGTGAAAGCATTCACAAAAAATCATATATAACGGTAATTTTTTTTTCTACAACAGCAAGCACATAGTTTACATATATTCACCCCTCTTTTTCAAATTTCTTTAAAAATGCCAGTCGCTGCAACAAAGTTGGATGCGAATAGTGAAAAAACACATACGCTTTATGTGGAGTTAAGTTGCTTAAACTTGTTACCGACAGTTTTTTCAGTGCCGATGCCAGTGCTTCGGGTTTAAAATTTACTGCTGCAAACTCATCGGCCTGATATTCGTTTTTTCGCGAAAGCATATTCATAAAAACCCCAAGAACAAACGAAACCGGCGTGTACAAAATACCAAACGCCACCAATCCAATATGGAAATTCGGCTGTTCAACACCAAGTGCTTTACTTAAAGCCTGATTGTTTATTAGCAGCGAAAAGACAAACAACACAACACCGGTTTGAATTAGCGATAGAATTAACCCCTGAATAACGTGATGATTTTTGTTATGCCCAATTTCGTGTGCCAGCACGGCAACAATCTCATCGACGGTAAGGTCGTTAATTAATGTGTCGTACAAAACAATTCGTTTTTTTGTGCCAAGACCGGTAAAATAGGCATTTGCCTTAGTGGAACGTTTCGAACCGTTTATTACATAAATATTATCGAGTTTAAATCCAACTTTGTTGGCAAAGTTTTTTATTGCATTGCGCAGTTCGCCCTCTTCAAGTGGTGTTTGTTTATTAAAGAGCGGTACAATTAAATTGGAGTAAAACATTGCCATAAAAATTGAAAATGCGGAAATAATAATCCAGGCGTAAATCCAGAACATATCTCCGGTTTTCGAATAGATAAAAATAATAAGTGCCAGCAAACCGCCGCCAATTAAACCGCCAACAAGCCAGCCTTTTATTTTATCGAGGACAAATGTTTTTGGAGTAGTTTTATTAAACCCGAATTTCTCTTCAATAACAAATGTATCGTACACCGAAAAAGGTGTACTTATAATATCGGAGGCAAACATTATAATTCCAAAAAACAGAAGTGCCGCCAAAATTTCATTCGATGTAATCCTCCACGCCCACCCATCGACAAGTGCAAATCCGTAGAAAAGAAACATGGCCAGTGTAACGGCAAACGAAAAGCTGCTGCTCAGTATTCCAAAACGGTGATTTTCGCGCTGGTATGCCTGCTGCTTTTTATATTTTTCTTCATCGTAAATTCCTTTAACCTCATTGGGGAGTGTGGTGCTCCATCTGGTTGTATTGAGGTAGTCGAGGTATTTCTCGAACAAAAAATCGAGAACAATTATTGCAATGATAATCCAAAACAATATTCCGTACATAGTTCTATTTTAAAAATGAGTTGCAAAGATAGAAAAAGAAAACTCTGAGTATATACTCATTCATTTGAATTGAGGATAGTAGCAAAAAACTCGTTAATAATTTGTTTATGGTCGAAAGCCAAATCGGGCAAATTAGTTAGTAAAAACCAGTCGGCATTTTTTGCATCGTCGGCACCTGCAACGTTCTGTTTTTTATTGAGTTTTGCCGAATAAACCACAGAAATTGTCCGATGCCGTGGGTCTCGATGAATGGCATCGTAGGTTTTAAACTGGGTCATTTTCTCAACAACCAGCCCGGTCTCCTCTTCCAGCTCGCGTTTACAGGCAGTTTCAATATTTTCGTCGATATTAACAAAACCACCGGGAAGTGCCCACCTGTTTTTAAACGGCTCGTTGCCGCGCTGAATAAGCAAAACAAAAATCTCTGCATCGACTTTTACATAAATAATTGCATCGGTGGTTAATGCAGGACGTGGATATTTATAGGTATACATAGTGGTTGGTATTAAAAATTGGGGTATTCAATATGGGTTAAAAAAAGTCCCTGTGCGGGTGCAGATGCAGCGGCTGCTCCCCGGTTTTTAAATTCAATAATTTTTTTAAACCCATCGACCGACAATTTTCCTTTGCCCACTTCAAGCAAAGTTCCAACAATAGCCCGCACCATGTTTCGTAAAAAGCGGTCGGCTTTAATTGTAAAAACAAGTCGATTATTTTCCTCCTCCCAGAAAGCGGAAACAACTTTGCAGTTGTTGGTTTTTACATCGGTGTGAAGGCGACTAAAACTCGTAAAATCCTCGTAATCGAGCAACACTTCTGCCGCTTTATTCATCTGTACAATGTCGAGTGGTTTATAAT
>WGCT01000149.1 GCA_015493625.1 Draconibacterium sp.
GGAATAATGCGAATAATAGGAGTACTGTTTCGGGTTGTTTAAATATAAATAAAGAAGAAAAATTTGATTACTCTTATCTGGATAATTTAGTTGAAAAAGGAAAGATTACTTTTAAAGAGAAAGAGGAAAAACTATTAATACAAAAAGAGATGGTCAACAGAATTTTTAGTTTATCTTTTAAAAAGGAGTTATCAGATAAACTTTACAAAAAACTTTCGCAAGGATCAAGAAATGATATAAACCATGCAGGAATTAGACCAAGCCCCAAAGATGCTGATTATCTTATTGAGAGACTTAGAACTTATTATGAAAAAACTGTAGAGATAATTAGCGCGAACAAGCCAATAAACGAATAAACTACAATAGAAACAACATGCTGATAAATCTGTCAAATCATCCATCGGCCGATTGGGACACACTACAAACCAACGAAGCCCTGCGCGTTTATACCAAAATAATTGATGTTCCGTTTCCTCAAATAAATCCATCATGGCCGGAAAACGAAGTTATGCTTTTGGCAAAAGAATATTTACAAAAATGTATGGAAATTCTTAAAAGTTATCCATTGCAAAAAAATGCAGTGCATTTAATGGGTGAATTCACTTTTTGTTTTTCATTGGCAGGTTTGTTGCAAAAAAATGGCATTGTTTGTATTACATCAACATCAGAGCGAAAAGTTTTACAAGAAGGTGCGAAAAAAATCGTAGAATTTAATTTTGTTCGTTTTCGTGCATATCCCGGAATTTTATAATTTAATAGCATTTATGCATTCTTATTTACTCTCCGAATTGGGATGGAAAATCTGGAGCAAACTGGGTCGGATTATCCAATAGTTGCTAATTAAAAAAAATTGCCACTCATTAATGCCATTTAATCCACATTAATCCAATTTAAATAATCTTCCCATTTTGCCCTAAAAATTATTATATGTGGGGAAAATGTGGGGAAATAAAATAAATAAAAAAGCGCAAACATTTGATATGTAAATGATTGCGCTTGCTTTTTATGTGTCATTGTGCCCAGAACAAGACTCGAACTTGCACGGGGATAATTCCCCACAAGGCCCTCAACCTTGCGTGTCTACCAATTCCACCACCTGGGCATATTCTATTTCAAAAAAAACGTGAGTGCAAAACTAAAAAAAATCTCTAAACTCCAAATCTATTTTTGCAAAATGTTAACGTTCATACTCCTCCTCCATTTTCGCTTTAACAATAATACTGTCTTTTACCGTAAAATAGTAACGCATTGTCTTTTGCACCATAGGCGAAACCATAGGGTCGAGCGTTAATTTCCCCTGACTGATTTCTGTGCTTTTTAAATTTTTCACCTCCTCAAAAACATAAACATCTCCGTTTTTACGTTCAAGAATTGTTTTCGGATAACCAAATTTTTCTTTTAAAACCGATACGGGTTTCCCTACATACGCTTTTTGCAGCTGCTTTTGTACACCGCACGAAGCAATTGTAAACACAATTAATAATAGTATAAATAGTTGTCGCATTTTCTGTTTTTTTTGTCGAAAGTAAATAAAATATGGAACAATAACCACTTTGTTAAATTGTGATTTGTAAATTCATAGTTTCCTGTTTCACTCCATTAATATTTTTATCTTTGTAACGTATTTTTAATACCTGTTTATTTACTAAATATCACGCTGCAAAATGATTCAATTTTTCAGAACTCAAAAAAGTATAATCGCAGTTCACGCTGCAAAATTACTGGCTCCCGAGAGTATCGATAAGTTAAACTGGCTCTTTTCTGAATCGGAATATCTTTCGGAAAATATTTTAAATGGTTGGTTTGTTGGGCCACGTAAAGAGATGCTCACTCCCTGGAGTACAAATGCCGTTGAAATTACCCAGAATATGGGTATTGAAGGAATTATCCGAATCGAAGAGTTTTTTCAGGTTGAAAACGAGAAAGTCGGTTTCGACCCGATGTTACAGTCGATGTACCAAAACCTGAATCAGGAAATTTTTACCATTGAAAAGCAGCCCGACCCGATTTTAAACATCGAAGATATTGCAGCATACAACGAGCAGGAAGGTCTGGCACTGAGTAACGATGAGATTCAATACCTCGATAAAGTTGCAAAAGAGATGGGACGACCACTCACCGATGGCGAAGTTTATGGTTTTGCCCAGGTGAACTCGGAACACTGTCGCCACAAAATTTTTAACGGTATTTTTATTATCGATGGAAAAGAGATGGAATCGTCGCTTTTTCAGATGATTAAGAAAACGTCGCAACAAAATCCTAATGCTATAATTTCGGCATACAAAGACAACTGCTCATTTGTTCAAGGGCCGGTTGTTGAACAGTTTGCACCAAAAACACAAGATAAACCCGACTTTTTTGAAGTGCGCGACATTGAAACCGTTCTTTCGTTAAAAGCCGAAACACATAATTTCCCCACAACGGTTGAGCCGTTTAACGGAGCAGCTACCGGAACCGGGGGCGAAATAAGAGACCGGATTGCAGGCGGAATGGGAAGTTTGCCAATTGCAGGAACTGCTGTTTATATGACCTCGTACCCGCGTACCGAAGCGCAACGCCAGTGGGAACAGGCAACCGAAGAGCGCGAGTGGTTGTATCAAACGCCCGAGGAGATTCTGATTAAAGCATCGAACGGAGCCAGCGATTTTGGAAATAAATTCGGGCAGCCCATTATTACCGGTTCGGTGTTAACGTTCGAGCATTTCGAGAACTTTAAAAAATATGGATACGACAAAGTAATTATGCAAGCCGGTGGAATTGGGTTTGGTAATAAACGCGATAGTTTAAAAGCCGACCCCGAAAAAGGCGATCGCGTAGTTTTACTTGGCGGCGACAATTACCGTATTGGAATGGGCGGCGGTGCCGTGTCGTCGGTGGCAACCGGCGAATTTAAAAATGATATTGAGCTAAATGCCGTTCAGCGTGCCAACCCCGAAATGCAGAAGCGGGTTTTTAACGCCATTCGTGCACTGAGCGAGTCGGAAGAGAACCCGATTATTTCCATTCACGACCACGGTGCAGGTGGCCACTTGAATTGCCTTTCGGAACTGGTTGAAACAACCGGCGGGAAAATAGATACTGCAAAACTTCCGGTTGGCGACCCCACACTTTCGCAAAAAGAGATTATCGGGAACGAGTCGCAGGAACGAATGGGGCTGGTATTAAAAGAGAAAGATTATAAGTTGCTAAAAGATATTTCCGACCGCGAGCGGGCGCCCATTTATAACATTGGAGAAACCACCGGCGATATGCAGTTTACTTTCGAAAACTCAAAAACCGGCGAAAAATCAATCGACTGGCAACTCGGTTATATGTTTGGTAATCCGCCAAAAACGGTTTTGGAAGATACTACCGTTATTCCTGAATTTGAAGAGTTGGAATACAACAACCAAGAGATAAATACACTGGTTGAAAATGTTCTACAGCTCGAGTCGGTGGCGTGTAAAGATTGGTTGACTAACAAAGTCGACCGCTCGGTAACCGGCCGGATTGCCAAACAACAAACAGTGGGCAAATTACAACTTCCGCTGAATAATGTGGGCGTCATTACTTTAGATTATAAAGGAATTGCAGGAATTGCAACGTCAATCGGTCATGCACCAATTGCCGGATTGGTTGATGCACCGAAAGGTTCGGTTTTGTCGATTGCCGAATCGCTGACAAATATTATTTGGGCACCGCTGTCTGATAAAATAAAAAGTATTTCGCTGAGTGCCAACTGGATGTGGCCGGCAAAGAATCCGGGAGAAAATGCACGCATTTATAAAGCGGTGCAGGCTGCCAGCAACTTTGCCTGCGATTTGGGAATAAATATTCCCACCGGAAAAGACTCGATGTCGATGACACAGAAATACAAAGACGATGTGGTTTACGCACCCGGAACAGTTATTATCTCGGCATCGGGCGAAGTCTCCGATTGCCGGAAAGTGGTTGAGCCGGTTTTGGTAAACGACGAAAAAAGTGAGATTATTTTTATCGATTTCTCCTTTTCAGCACGTGCTTTAGGAGGAAGTGCTTTTGCCCAGTCGATTAATAAACTCGGCAAAACTGCACCAACGGTTACCAGTGCCGAAAAATTTAAAACGGCTTTCAATACCGTTCAGGAATTAATTGAACAAAACCTGATTGTTGCCGGACACGATATCGGTTCGGGCGGTTTAATTACTACCCTGTTAGAGATGTGTTTCAGCAATAACAAAGGTGGAATGAGTGTTGACCTTTCTGAAATTGGAGAAACCGATTTGGCAAAAGTCCTGTTTAGCGAAAATCCCGGAATTGTAATTCAAACTAAAAATTCGGAAGAGGTTAAAAAGCAGTTAAGCGAAAATGGAGTTGATTTTGTTTCGGTTGGTTCACCGGTTTCGTACCGGAAAGTTAGAGTGAAAAACTTTGATTCGGAAGTTGATTTCGATATTGATACCCTACGCGATTTATGGTTTAAAACTTCGTATTTGTTAGAC
>WGCT01000150.1 GCA_015493625.1 Draconibacterium sp.
ACATCCTTGTTGTAACCTAACCAAATCTATCTTATTATTCTCTATGAAAAAAACACTTAAACTATTTCTTTTATTCAGTGGCAAAAATAGCGAAGAAAAGAGTTAACGCGTATAAACCAAAGTTAAAGAATGTTAAGAGTTCATTTTCAGTTAAATATATACTCAATACTCCCATAAAAAAAAAGCTTTTTTATATATTTGTCGACTGATAAAAAGAAAGTGGGAATATAAAATGTAAAAGAGATTTATTGTCTAAAAAACAGAGCACTAAAAGGTTTTGTTTCTGAAAAAATAGAGTTACTTTAGCAGCCCGAATTTTAAGCGAAATTTATCAAATATTATAACTAAAATAAAATTTTTATGGCAAAGTATGTATATACCTTCGGAGCTGGCAAAGCAGAAGGTAGGACAGACATGAAAAACCTCCTTGGAGGTAAAGGTGCAAACCTTGCAGAAATGAACCTTATTGGAGTTCCGGTTCCTCCCGGATTTACAATTACCACCGAAGTTTGTACTGCGTATAACGAAGAAGGTGAAGAGAGTACGTTTAGCAAAATTAAACCTGATGTTGAAAAAGCTGTTGCTCAGGTTGAAGAGTTGACAGGAACGAAATTTGGAGACAAAGAAAATCCATGTCTGGTTTCGGTACGTTCGGGCGCCCGCGCTTCGATGCCGGGAATGATGGACACGGTTTTAAACCTTGGAATGAATGACGATGCTGTTGAAGGCATTACAAAAAAATCGGGAAATAGTCGTTTTGCCTGGGACTCGTACCGTCGGTTTGTACAAATGTACGGCGATGTTGTTCTTGATATGAAACCTGCAAGCAAAGAGGAAATTGACCCTTTTGAGGAGATTATTGAAACATTAAAAGAGGAAAAAGGAATTCAGTTAGACACAGATTTTACAACTGATGATTTAAAAGAGCTTGTTGCTCGATTTAAAGCTGCTGTTAAAAAGGTTACCGGCAAAGATTTTCCAACCGACCCATGGGAGCAACTTTGGGGGGCAATTGCAGCTGTTTTTAACAGTTGGAATAACGACCGTGCAATTCTTTACCGTCGTTTAGAGCAAATTCCCGACGAGTGGGGAACTGCAGTTAATGTTCAAGCTATGGTATTTGGAAATATGGGTACTAACTCTGCTACAGGAGTTGCATTTACTCGCGATGCCGCAACAGGAGAGAACATTTTTAACGGCGAATATTTAATTAACGCTCAAGGAGAAGATGTAGTTGCCGGAATTCGTACACCGCAGGAAATTACAATCGAAGGCTCCAGAAAATGGGCTGCTCTTCAGGGAGTTAGCGAAGAAGAGAGAGCGTCAAAATATCCATCATTAGAGGAGTCGATGCCGGAAATGTACAAGCAACTGAACGAGACTCAGCAAAAATTAGAAGCACACTACAAAGATATGCAAGACCTTGAGTTTACCATTCAAGATGGTAAATTGTGGTTACTGCAAACACGTAACGGAAAACGTACAGGTGCAGCTATGGTAAAAATTGCCATGGAGATGTTGGAAGAGGGAATGATTGATGAAAAAACTGCTTTACAACGTATTGAGCCAAACAAACTGGATGAACTGCTTCACCCGGTATTCGATACAGCTGCAATGAAATCGGCAAATGTTTTGGCCAAAGGATTACCTGCTTCGCCAGGAGCAGCAACCGGCCAGATTATTTTCTTTGCCGACGAAGCTACAAATTATCCTGAAACCGTTTTGGTACGAACCGAAACTTCGCCCGAAGATTTAGAAGGAATGCACATTGCGAAAGGGATTTTAACAGCTCGCGGAGGAATGACCTCGCACGCTGCTGTTGTTGCCCGTGGAATGGGTAAATGCTGTGTTTCGGGTGCCGGCAATGTAAAAATAGATTACAAAACCCGAATAATGAACATCGACGGTGTAGAATTTAAAGAGGGCGATTGGATCTCGTTAAATGGCTCAACCGGAGAAGTTTATAAAGGGAAAGTTGCAACAATGGATCCGGCTCTTAGCGGAAACTTTGGTAAAATAATGGATTTGGCAGCAAAATATACACGCATGACAGTTCGTACAAATGCCGACTCGCCTGCCGATGCGAAAGTTGCACGAAACTTTGGCGCACAGGGAATTGGCCTTTGCCGTACCGAGCACATGTTCTTCGAAGGCGAAAGAATTAAGGCAATGCGCGAGATGATTCTGGCAAAAACAGAAGCAGACCGCAGAGAAGCACTCGACAAGCTACTTCCTTATCAGCGCGAAGATTTCGAAGGTATTTTGGAAGCTATGGAAGGATATGGAGTTACAATTCGGTTGCTCGACCCGCCATTGCACGAGTTTGTTCCTCACGAAGAGGCAAACCAAAAAGAGATGGCCGATGAAATGGGAATTTCGGTTGACGATATAAAAACACTGGTTGAAGACCTTCACGAATTTAACCCGATGTTAGGACACCGAGGTTGCCGTTTAGGAAATACATATCCTGAAATTACAGAGATGCAGGCACGCGCAATTATCGAAGCTGCTGTAAATCTAAAACAAAAAGGAGTTGATGCACGCCCGGAAATTATGGTTCCGTTAGTTGGCACCGTGAAAGAGTTAAAATTGCAGGCTGAAATTATTCATGCAACGGCTGCAAAAGTATTCGAAGAGAAAGGGGAAAAAATTGACTATTTAGTTGGAACAATGATTGAAATTCCTCGTGCTGCAGTTACTGCCGACCAAATTGCAGAAGTTGCCGAGTTCTTCTCGTTCGGAACCAACGACCTTACACAAATGACATTCGGTTACTCGCGCGACGATGCCGGTAAATTCTTACCTATCTATATCGAAAAAGGAATCTTGAAAAACGATCCTTTCCAGATTTTAGATCAGGAAGGCGTTGGACAAGTTGTTAAAATGGGTGTTGATAAAGGCCGTAGCGTAAAACCAAAACTTAAAGTTGGTATTTGCGGAGAACATGGCGGCGAACCTTCATCGGTTATGTTCTGCGACAGTGTTGGAATGGACTACGTTAGTTGTTCGCCATACCGTGTACCAATTGCACGTGTTGCTGCTGCTCAGGCAAACCTGAAATAGACTCAATTCAAATATAAAATTAAAGCCGTTCAAAATATTTTGAACGGCTTTTTTTTATTTGATAATCTTTTGGGAGAGTATCCCTCCCTAACCCGGATAATTTGCCGGTTTTTATACCTATTTATTTTATCAGTTCAAAAGATTGTCTGGCAATCTCCAACTCTTCGTTTGTTGGAATAATTAAAACTTTCGTTTTCGCATTCTCAACATTAATTTCACGAATATTACTGCTCCTTATTTTATTCTTTTCGGTATCGAGTTCAATTCCAAAATAGCTCATATTTTCGCAAACATATTCGCGAACAAGCGAGTCGTTCTCTCCCACTCCGGCTGTAAAAACAATGGCATCAAGTCCATTCATTGCAGCAGTATAATTACCAATATATTGTTGAATACGATATGCATACATTTTATAGGCAAGTTGGGCAACCTCATCGCCTTTTAGTACGCGCGATTCAATATCGCGCATATCAACATCGCCGGTTAACCCGAGCATTCCACTCTCTTTATTAAGCACTTTGGCAACTTCCTGAATTGAATATCCCTTCTGTTCAACCAAGTAAAAAATTATCGACGGGTCGATATCTCCTGAACGAGTACCCATAATTAATCCGCTAAGCGGCCCCAGTCCCATTGTTGTATCGACACAAAAACCACCGTCGACAGCAGCCATTGACGCACCATTACCAATATGAATTGTTATTACTTTTGCATCTTTTTTCCCTAAATATTCAATGGCCTTTCCCGACACATATTTGTGCGATGTTCCATGAAATCCATATTTCCGGATTCCCATCTCTTCATACATTTCATTAGGAATAGCATATCGAAATGCAACTTCGGGCATGGTTTGATGAAAAGCTGTATCGAATACTGCAATCTGCGTTGCATTTGGGAAAACTTTTTCGGCAACTTCAATTCCTATTAAATTTGCAGGGTTATGAAGTGGTGCCAAAGGAAATAGCTCTTTAACTTTTGCTTTTACCTCGTTGGTAATAACAACCGTTTTTGTAAATGCTTCGCCCCCGTGAACCACACGATGACCAACAGCCTGAATTTCGGATGGATTGGAAATAACACCAATCTTTTTGTCGGTTAAAAGCTCTGCAACACGCTCTAATCCAACAACGTGGTTTGGAATTGGGAACGACTCTTTTATTTTATTCTCTTTCCCTTCCACAAAGGTTTTATGAGTAATATTACCTGTCTCCAACCCAATTCGTTCAACCAATCCACTCGATAGCGGCTGCTCGGTAACCATATCAATTAACTGATATTTTATTGATGAGCTACCTGCATTAACAACTAAAATATTCATTCGTATATAATTAAATTTAAATATTGCACCTCATAAAATAATCAAATGAGTCGAAATTATAATTCATGCCCCATGGAACTCACATGGCAATTTACACATATGCTTTTGTGTTTTATTTGACCATGCTCGTTTCATATTTCAATAAGTTTTTCTAAAATTATTCTTGATCTTGTGCCTGAATAGCAGTAATAACCACAGTATTAAAAATATCGTCAACCGTGCATCCCCGGCTTAAATCGTTTACGGGTTTATTTAATCCCTGCAACATTGGGCCAATTGCAACGGCATTGGTTTCGCGCTGAACAGCTTTGTAAGTATTGTTTCCGGTATTTAAATCGGGGAAAATTAATACGTTTGCTTTTCCGGCAACTTCCGAATCTGGCATTTTACTTTTTCCCACACTAGCATCAACAGCGGCATCGTATTGAATAGGTCCTTCAATTTTCAAATCGGGGCGTAACGCAATTGCTTTCTTCGTTGCCTCCTTTACTTTTTCAACCTCTGCACCACTTCCCGAAGTACCCGATGAATATGAAAGCAGTGCAACTTTCGGATTTATTCCGAAAGCAATTGCCGACTCGGCCGATGAAATTGCAATTTCTGCCAACTGGTCGGAATTTGGATTAATATTTACGGCACAGTCGCCAAAAACTGAAACATGGTCGTCGAGACACATAAAAAACACTGACGATACGGTTGAAACTCCCGGGCGCGTTTTTACAAACTGCAATGCCGGTATAATGGTGTGTGCTGTTGTATGTGCGGCCCCCGAAACCATTCCGTCGGCATGCCCCTTATAAACCATCATTGTTCCGAAAAACGATACATCGAGCATGGTATCGCGGGCATAATCTTCGGGAATATTTTTATGCTTACGAAGTTGGTAATATGTTTTCCAGTAATCTTCGTAGTATTCCGATTTTGCCGGGTCAATAATCGTTACTTCATCTTCATTTATTTTTAACCCATTTTCCTGAGCTTTGGCCAAAATGTCTTCCTTATTTCCCAGCAACGTCACATCAACAACATTCTGTTCAACTAAATTTACTGCAGCTTCCAGTATTCTCGGGTCGGTACCCTCGGGCAAAACAATATGTTTCTTTTTCGATTTGGCTTTCGAAACTAAATTGTACTGGAACATGCGTGGAGTTAACACATTGCTTCTAAATCGCTTAAACCGATCGAGTGCAAAATCGGTATCGATGTATTTTTCGAAAATAGCAATACTTAACTCTATTTTTTTTGTATCGCCGGCTCTCACTTTCGATTTTACATTGCCTATTTTATTTGCCGCCACAAATGTTACCTCATCAACTAAAATAATTGGGACAACATTGGGCAAGCCATCAATCAGTTTCATTATTGGTTTTCCGGGTGTTATTCCACCTGTTAAAATAATTCCTGCCAGGCTCGGATAATTTGCCGAAGCATTTGCCTGAAGCGCACCCATAATAATATCGGAACGGTCGCCGGGAGTAATAACCAAACAGTTTTCGCCTACGCGGTCGAGGTAATTGCGAAGTTGCATTGCCCCAATATTAAACTTCTCGGCTCGCTTATTCATAAAATCCTCACCAAACAGAACTTCACCGCCAAGTTCGTTATTAATCTCCTGAAGTGTAGGGCTACTCAATTTTTTCACTTCCGGAATAAGACCAATTGCAGTTTCGGAAGGAATAACTTTTTTTAGTTCCTCCTCCATATTCTCACAATCGTTTTCGTTTACCCGGTTCATAAAAACAGCCAAAACGGTAACGTCTTTTTCGGTATACGTTTTCACCGCCAAATCGAGATTAGAAACGGCATCCATAATTTCTTTATCGTGTGCAGAACTTACAATTAATGCCGGAATTGAAAGGTTCTTTGCAATTTCGGCATTTAAATCGAACTCGAAAGCAACACCTTTACTTTCAAAATCGGATCCTTCAACAAGAACCACATCGAATTTAGCCTCAAGAGTTTTGTATTTTTCAATAAGCCGGTCGATTAAAACCGACTCTTTTCCTAAGTTTTTCAGATGCACAACTTCAGAAATTGTAAATCCATAGGCTTCTTCGTAATCCATATCTAAATTAAAATACGACAGAATTGTTTCAATATGATTGTCTTTTTTCCCATTGGGGAAATCGCTGATTATGGGCCTAAAATAGCCCACTCTGCTAACTTTCGAAAGTAACAACTTTAACACTCCGAGTGCAACCACAATTTTACCGGTTTGAGACTCGGTATTTGCGATATAAATTCCCTTATTCATTTTTTAAAACTTAATAATTGATATCTAAAAATTATACTATTCCGATTGAATCTATTTCTTTGCTTAAGCAACCAACAGAACACG
>WGCT01000151.1 GCA_015493625.1 Draconibacterium sp.
AAATCTCCTTTAATTCAGGTTCCAGGTTTTATATTTACATACTTTAATCACATATATTTTAGTGCCTTACCCCTGAATTTTTGTAATAGAAAACAACAAATTGAGGCAGTCACATGGGTTGCGGGCATCGCTCGCTTTAGATCCATATACTAAAAGATATTGTCAAACCACTGATCACTTTAACACCTGCTATTTATAATTTCTGCCCATAAAATCCTATGTTTACTTTATATCGATAGAAGTGAATATAACGATTTATTTACCCCTTGTCAATAATAAAAATACCCACTATGCAAAATTCCATTTTCTTCCATGATAGCACCTGTAATTGCCATCATCATTAACAGCCATGGATTGCCCTGATATTTTTCCCGGGTATGCCCGCCGCAAAATTTTCAACATCGGAGCATCTGAGAAGGAACGTATAACACGGATTTAATGCATGACCCCAGATAAATTTAATATTGTTATCTTCACATAATTCTGATACCCAATACCAGGAAAGAATGCTTATGCTGTTTAAGGGAACTTCCAAAAAATAAAATGCGGAAACCATGCAATTAATTGAAAAATTTATAAAAAAAGAGTCCTCAAGTGGCATCCTGTTAATATTTGCAACTATTTTGGCGCTTATCTTAAGTAATACGTTTATGGCGCAGCTTTATGAGTCATTTTTACATATCCCCTTTGGAATACGAGTTGGTTCATTACATATAGATAAGTCGCTTTACCATTGGGTCAATGATGGGTTAATGCCTGTTTTCTTTTTATTTATTGGTCTTGAAATCAAAAGGGAAATTTCAGAAGGTCATTTATCATCGTTAAATCAAATCGTTTTACCATTGGGTGCAGCTATTGGCGGCATGATTGTTCCTGCACTGATTTATTTGGTTTTTAACCTGAACAATCCCGTTGCAGCAAACGGATGGGCAATTCCGACGGCAACTGATATTGCATTTGCGTTTGGCATACTGTCTTTGTTGGGTAACAAGGTTCCAATATCTCTTAAGGTATTTTTAATGGCGTTAGCTATTATCGATGACTTAGGGGCAATCGTAATAATTGCGATTTTCTATACTGCAGAACTGTCTGCATTATCAATCAGTGTGGCATTTATGTCTTTCGTTGTTCTAATTATGTTTAATATTTCAGGTGTCTCCAAAAAAGAAGCCTATTTTATTGTGGGTGTTATCTTATGGGTCAGTGTCCTGAAGTCCGGAGTTCATGCAACTTTGGCGGGTGTGGCGCTGGCATTTACAATTCCGTTAAATGCCAGGAATGAGAATCAACAACAATTTTCGCCCCTTAAGGAAATAGAACACAGCCTCCATTTTTGGGTTGCATTTTTCATCCTCCCTTTTTTTGCATTTGTCAATGCAGGTGTAAATATCACTGAGATATCTTTTTCTCAAATGTATAGTGCAGTTCCAATGGGAATTATGCTGGGCTTGTTTGTAGGTAAACAGCTTGGCGTGTTTGGTTTCAGCTTTATCGCAATCCGGTTAAAACTTGCAAAATTGCCAGAGGGCAGTAATTGGCTGCAATTATATGGCGTATCCGTATTGACAGGCATTGGATTTACAATGAGCCTATTTATCGTTTCCCTGGCATTTGAAGATGACAGCATGTTTCAATACACTGATAAATTAGCAATTCTCATGGGTTCGATTGTATCTGGATTTTTTGGATATTGGATTCTTAAAGCAGGCAGTAACACATAATTACCCCTTCCACTTGAAGGCAATTTTCCGGTGTGGGTAGATTTCGCACTTCCTGATTCAACCATAACCAATTATTACTGCACAAATCAGAGATAGGGCCCGGGACAATGAAAATCCGGTTATGCATTACCTGGAATCCACATCCCTGACCACACCACTTAAAAATTTAAGATCACATCCTTTAATCCAATGCCAACTCAATATATTCCATAACTTCCTTGCGTTTTTTCTGGGTTGCTTCCTGCATTTTGTTCAAATCACCTTCAAGTTGAGCCAAGGACTGCTTAAGAGTCTGCACCAACCCCATTTCCTTACTGATATAATATTCTGTTTCTGCAATTTGCCGTAACGCATCATAAGCTTTCTGGGCCTGTTTTTCAGGCGCAAATGATCTTCCCATACCCACACCGGCACTGGTTTTTTGATAGGTCATATCCGGCGCCGCAGCCATAAGTGCCTGGACTGCAGGTCCTATTTTTTTCCCCGCATCCTTGAGTTTTACAAGGTTTCTATCGATAACCTGAAAGGCATTGGATTTTAAATTTTTAATATCCGCTTTCACTCTTTTCCGCAAATTTTCTTCCGCGCTCAGCGGCTTGTTTTTCAGCAGAGGCTTAACGTGTCCGCTGTACATATCCTTTAC
>WGCT01000152.1 GCA_015493625.1 Draconibacterium sp.
GTATATAAAAGCCGCTTTTTTGCACTGTTTTTATCAGCCGACAATGAGTATAATTCGGTTAAACTAAACAGCGATTTTATATGATCGGGAGCATATTGAACCGATTTCTCCAATACCTTTACAGCGTCCTCTTTTTTATTATTCAGTTCGTATGTTTTTGCCAGAATCAATCGGATATCAGGGTCTTCAGGACTAATATCAATTGCTTTTAAAAGCTGCGTTTCAGCATCCGAATATTTTCCCTTTCGTAAAAACACAAGTCCCAGATTTGCATATCCGGTTGCGCTCTCCGGGTCTAATTCAATCAGTTTTCTGAACTCGGTTTCTGCCTTATCTAACTGATTCTCTTCCAGATAAGCCACTCCTAAAGTACGTGTTGATATAATCTCCTCGGGTGTTCCGTGCTTTGTTTTTTTCGATTGCTGATTACACCCAAAAAAAAGAACAGGTACAAGTACAAAAAGCAGGATTGTTGTATTGGTAATTCTCATCTTCATTCGAATATTTAAATTGAACTCTTCCCTAAGCAATTTTTATGCTAAAATAACTTTGGCAAGATACGAAAAATAGAGCTGAATTATTCATCATTCAGCGCCGTTGGTTTTCCCTTTTTTATCGTTATTAATTTGGGTTCATCGGTTCTGTTTCCATTTTTATCGAAGCTGAATTTTCCGGTAATCCCGTTAAAATTGCCTTTTTGTATCGCATCAATAATTTTATTACGGTCGGCACCCGATTTTCTGATTGTTTCGAGAATCAGCGATATTGCATCGAAAGCATAAGCTGCCACAGTACCCGGCTGATATCCAAATTTTTCCTGAAATTTTTGTTGAAAGTCGGAAGCTTTTGGGGTTTCCCCAAAACAGGAAGAAACAGTGATTATATTATTTAAACTTTGCATAATTTGAGTTTCGGGTTTTTGATTGTCGAGCAGCGACTGAGTGGCAAAAACCGGTTGTTCTGCATTCTGTTTTTTTACGAAAGGTAAAATGTTTTTGGCAAATTCAGGAGTCCCGAATAGAACAACCGCATCAAAAAAAGAATCCGTAAATCCGGCTACTGATTTATCCACTCTCTCACCGTTTCCATTAAAAACAAATTGTTTTGTTTTTGTACCTGTAAACGATTGTGCAATTTTTATAAAAGTGGCCATTGCCTGTTTCGAATCGTAATTCTCTGTTCCGAAAAGTGCAACATTTTTAAGCTTCCTTTTTGTAAAAATCTCGTTGCAAATTGCCTGAGCCTGTTGCAAATCGTTTGGCACGCATCTAAAATACCAAGGAACAAACGCTGCCGAGAGTGTCATATCGGTAGCGTGCGCCGAAATAAAAGCCACTTTAGTTTTTGCTGTAACCTGTTCGGCAAGGTGTGCATTTCGTCCGTCGAGCGACCCGACAATTGCCAAAACATTATCGTTAAAAACCAACTTTACCGATTGTTTTGAACCGGTTCCCCAAAGTCCCTCAACCGAATATGTGATTAATCTGAGCTTTTTATTTTCGAAAGCACCTCCTTTTTTGGTTGCTTCAAGAATAGCAAGTTCAGCTCCATTTTTAGCTGCACTCCTCTCTTTATTCTGAAATAAAAAACCGATATTAATTGTATCCTTGTTGTTTTGAGCTGTTCCGTTTAAAGCCGGTAAAAAACAACCGGTAAAAACAATAAGAAGAATGGTTTTTATATGTATTGACATATTTTGAAAAAAAGGCTGTCTGAAAAGTACTTTTTAAAGTTTATACTTTTAAGGCAGCCGTATATTTTTCCGGTTAATTGTTACAGGCAACTTTACCCGAAGTAAATGGCGGAGTAGGGAAAAAATGAAACTCTCCATTGCGCACTTCCGTCATCCAAATAGCACCAATATCGTTCCACGAAGCGTCGAAAATTATTTTTCCGGCTACACCTTCGTATCCCTGAAATGTTTTCATATCGGTAAGTACGTCTCGAATCTTTGCCCGGTTTAGTCCGGCTTTTTTAATGGCATCGATAATTATATTCATTCCGTCGTACGCATGAGCTGCAAAAACATCGGAATCCATTCCAAATCGTTTTTTATAATTTTTCTGAAATGCTTTTAATTTCGGATTGTCGAGGTTTGGGTTGTACTGGCAGGTGGTAACCACCCCTTCTGCATCTTTCCCTGCAATTTTCAGAAACTCGGGCGACATAAGCCTGTCGGAGCCAAAAACGGGGGCATTCATTCCCATTTTCCGCATCTGTTTCAATGCCAGTGCAGTCTCTTTGGCATTTCCCCAAAGCAACACAGCGTCTGGTTCGGAGTCGATTATTCGTTGAATTTGCGGAGTAAAAGTAGTGTCGCCCTCGGCGTAACGAATCTCCAAAACAAGCGGATGATTCATTCGTCGTGCGGCCTCTCTAAACTCCTTTATTCCAACTCTTCCATAACGATTATCGACCCGCAAAACAGCTACCCGTTTAAGTTTTTTAACTTTATAAATATACTCTGAGAGTGCATAACAACTTTGCCGGTCGTCGCCAATAACTCGAATCATCCACGGAATTCGTGTTTCGGTTAAAGTAGGATCGGGGTCGCCCGAATTAACCATCGGAATTTCTAATTTCAATGTCATTCTCAAAGCCACGTGAGTATTAATATCGTCGATAGAACCCAGAAAAGCCCAAACGTGTTCGTCGTTCATTGCAACCACTTTGTTGGCAGCGGCACCCCACAATCCCACATCGTTATGTTCCATAATTTTAAACGGAATTCCTTTGTAGCCGCCTTTTTTATTTGCCTCTTCAACTGCAAGTTGTGCTCCCTGCAACATTTGAATTCCTTGCGGAACCATTACTGAACCTTCAAGCGGACCGAGATAGCCAATTCTTATCTCTTTTAATCCGGCAGGTTCAGGTTTTTCTCTTCCCGCACCGGTAAACGGTTGTGGTTTATCAAAAAAATCGATATAAGCTTTATGGAATCCTCCGTAAGGGATTACTTCATCGGGGGTATTTCCGTAATTTGTTTTTTTCTCCTGTGCCGAAACTACAAACACCGAGAACAACAAAAAAAGGAAAAAGAAAAGTGCCTGATATTTATGTTTCATAATCAATTATTTTATTTTTTCTCCTCTGCATAATCCTTTCGAAGTGGCAACCCAAATCTCATTGTCGTTAAAATCAATTCCTAAAACAAAATTATGGCAGATTGAAGAAGTTGCTGCCACCTCTTTTGTTTTCGCCCCTTCGGCAATCCGCGGCCCCTTGGTAACAATAATTTTGCCGGTTTTGCCGGTTTCATTTTTCTGGTACGACACCCATGTTTTTCCATTAAAACTGCTCAGCCCTTTGTCGGTGCACATCCACGCCACATTGCCATCGGCCTTTAAATAGTTTATAAAGTTACTTAAAAGCCCCGAATCGTGGTCGAAATAACTTTTCCAATGTGCTCCGTCGTACCAACTTAATCCAAAATAAGTTCCTACCCAGAGAATTCCCTTTGCATACGAAACTCCGGTTGTAATGTCGTGAACTACGCCGTCGTCAGGGAAAACGTCCAGTTCCATCTGTTCATCGGGGTCGACATAATCTCTGAATTTTTTTGTTTTCGTATTGAATTCAATTACGCCACCGCCCCAGGCTGCAATAAAAATTTTACTGTCTCCGGCACAAACTCCATATGTCCAGGGTTCGTGCATAGGAGCGTTTCGCTCCATATAAATATCCCACTGGTCACTGTAAGTATCGTAATGTCCGGCACCACCTCCGGTAGCCACCCAAACATCTTTACCATCGCAAATTACCGAGTAGATAATGTCGTTTGGCAACCCGCTGTTCAGTTGCGTAAAAGTATGAAAGCTGCCTGATGACCAGCGTGTTAATCCACCAAGTGTTCCTATCCAAACATCGCCTGTAATTTCGCTTACATCAATAGAGAGAACCCCTTTATGTGCCAAACCGTCTTTTACGGAATATGTTTTCCACGTCCCGTTTTCGTAAACAGCCATTCCGTTACTTGTACCCACCAGTACCCTGTCGCCATCAACCCGCACACAATAAATCTTATCGGCAGGCAGTCCATCTTTTTTTGTAAATGTTTTCCAATTCCCATAAACCGGCATCTCTCCTGTGTCGGGAATACTATTTTTATTTTTTTTCGACACAGTGTCTCTCTTTCCGGGGCTAAAACCAAATAGCCCAAAACTTAATAATACGATAATTATTAAATTTACTCCTTTCATTCTATTCTGTTTTAAACTATCCATAACTTACTCTTATTTAGCATTATACTTCTTAACTTCTTCTTCAACATTCACATTCTCATAAAACTTAGCATCTCTTAACGATTTCAAATATTCTATCATATCGTTAAGCTGGTCTTTTGTCATATCGCTGGTTACCCCGTGATAGTCGCCATGGTCGTATGTTGTCCAAATCTCCTCGAGTGTTTGTGCACGGCCATCGTGCAAATACGGACCTGCATTAAATAAATTATTTAACTGCGGAGTGTCGAATTTTATTGTATCGTCGGTTTCAGCAAGCGAGCCAACATCCTCTAACCTTTTATTCGTAAAATCTGGTGGTGGATGACAAGTGTAACACCGGTTATGCGGAGGAATCTCTTTCCCGTCGTTTGTATGTGTCCGATAGAAAATCTTTTTCCCCCGTTCCTGAGCATCAGTCAGTTTACCGGTTGGATTATACCTTAAATTGGGTGGATTTTTTATTCCCGTTATTATGTATGCAACAAGTGCATCTAAATCGTCGTAAGCAAAAGGCTCCGTTCTGGTCAGAAAAGTAGAGAAACGCATGCCGTCCTGTTTATAAACGCTCTGGTTGTGCCCATTCCATTTATAGGGCGCAATATCGCCAATATCGCGGAGTGTTTGTGTGTTGGTAACATTTCGCCCCATTCCCACACCGGCCATATTGTAAACCAGTCCGTCTTCGCCCACATCGGGGTGGCAAGTGTAGCAAGCATATTGTTTTTGAAACGTGTGTCCGGCATTATTAAACAACCGGCGACCTTTCCGGGCAACCGTTATTCTTTTGGGGCCACCTAAATCAATGGTTCGTTCAATGTCGAGTGTTTCGGTATTTATAACCGATATTTTATCATTTAGCCGTTCGGCAACATAAATATATTTCCCGTCGGGAGAGGCTTTCATGCCCTTTGGATTTGCTCCTGTTGAAATTCGTTTAATTACATATTTACTACTTACTCCTAAGTTATTTGCATATTGTTTTAACTGCTCAGAAGACGATTCGGCTAAAAGTTTTCGCACCTTAGTTAAATCGATAACGGTAATAATATCTGCTCCCGAGCTCGACACAAATGCTTTCTTCCCATCGGGAGTAATAACAATATCGAATGGGTCGGAACAGTACGAATTGGGTTGATCGGTTAAAAGCTGAACAATTCGCCCATTTTTTTTGGTTTCCATAACAGCAATTCCATAGGTCATCATAAATCCCTGTTCAACCTGAATGGAAGGGATAAGGTTTTTCGGACGAATGAGTGTTGCAATCGCCAAATCGCCTTCGGGAGTAAACGACACATTTTCCGACAAATAGGCATCGTTAAGAATTTTCCGTTCGGTAACCCGCTCTGTTTTTGTATCGATTACGGTTATTTCAATGCTAATAGGAGTACGATATTTATGAGGTAAAATACGCCGACTCGAGATATAAATCTGTTTCCCGTCGGGGGAAAGGGCAGCACCCACCGGATTATTGCCGGCCACCAGTCGTTTTCTCTCCTTTTTTGTATTTAAATCGAAGATTGAAATCTCGTTCGAAAACGAGTTGACAACATAAAGCGTGGTTTCGTTGTTGCACAATACCATTCCTGCCGGGCCATTTCCGGTTTTTATTGTATCGGTAATTTCCGAAGTGCCCAGGTCGATAATATAAACCGTATCGTCCCACTCGTTACTAACAAAAGCCCGTGTTCCATCTTTCGAAATTAAAACGGTATGAGGCTGAGTTCCAACAGCAATTTTATCGACTACCCGGTTTGTTTTCGTGTCAATTGTCAACAACGCATTCCCCTCCTGTGCGACAACAAAAAGCTTTTCTCCGTTTGGAGCCACCGCCAGATTATAGGGCGACAGATAGGAGGCATTTATCATTTTTGCCAGAAATCCGGAGCGTTGCGTGTATAAATGGCACGACAAACAATTTAACGGGTGGTCGTCGACAGCGGTCATATAATTAACATGTTGACGTGCTTTTTTACGAGCAGGACCAATCGAAAATCCAATTACGATTACGACTATAATTAATAACAGGAAAAATAACTTTCTTTTCTTCATCATTTCATCTCGCTTACTTTGGTTATTTCACTTCCTTTTTTGCTGTTTGTCGAGTCAACAGGTATAATTACTGCACTTTTATTTATTGCCAGTGGTACAATATTTTGAGGGACCAACTCATGATTTTCGTGGCATCCTATACAACCTCTGCGTTCGAATGGCCGCACCCAAATCCATTCCGACGGTCCCGAAACTACATTATTTTCATTGTCGAGTGTTTGAATGCGAACCGGTGTATCGGCAACAACGCTTAAAAAAACCGAGCCATCTTTTTCCATGTCAACTGTTCCCAAACTTTTTTCCAAGCCAAGTATTTCAATTTTTGTTGCCTGAGTTGTTCCCGTTTCCGTAAAATTAATATTTGTACATAAAAACAATCCCGAAGTTTGTGCCATAACAATATCGTTGGGTAATTTTTTTGGTCGTTGGAAAGGTTTTACACAAACCGGTTCAAAACAATCGAACTTTGCATCATTATAAATTGGTTCCGAAATTTTTTTCTCCGATTGTAAGAAATTCCATAACCCGACATTTTTTGAATCGGGAGACTGATAGGAGACAATCATTTTTTCAGCAGAAAGAGGCAAAGCCCAATAAAAATTCCCCTGAATATTTTCGGTATAATTTATTTTTGAATGGAGTGGCCGGTTGTACGAAACCTCTGCCACATCAGTTTTCTTTGTTGTTGGATTTTGCTCGGTAAAATAGATTAATTTGTTTGCCTCGTTTACACACTGCCCGTATATTGCTGCTGAATTGTCGGCATAAAACAGTTCTGCTTTTGTTCCGTTGGGCCGCATGGCCAAATATTTTACTTTCCCTTTTTTCGGATAAACCTGTCTGCTGTTTATTAATATTCTACCGTCTTTTAAAACAGTTGAAATAAAATCGTTATGTGGATGAAAAGTTATCTGTTGAAGTTTTGTTCCATCCATATTTATTGTAAACAGGGCATTCGACGTTATTCCCGTTTTTTTATCCGTTACTTTTTTGCTGAAAGCAATTCGGTCTCCCGGCAAGTAACAAACGCTATTGCACGACATTTTACAATTTGTAATTTGCCGGGTGCTTTTATCTTTTATATTCAACTCCCACACCTGCCATAAATCGGTTTCTGTTTTTTGCCCGAGAAAAAGAATGTGTTTGGCATCGTACGAAACCTGTGGCGAACAGGCGGAATAAAATCCGGGGGTTAAATTCTCTCCTTCGCCACTTTTTCCCATCCGATTTACTGCTTGTAAATTTGCCCCTTTAAACAGGTGTGGAATAGCTTTTTCAACATCAATATTCGCAACCGGAACCCGTGTAAAAACAATCGTTCCGTTCGCCGGCATGTTGCTGCACGAAGTAATGTAACCACCAACAAAAACAGCAGCTACAAAAAGTCCGATGATAACAATTTGTTTTTTCAGTTTCATCTCATTCTAATTTTTCTTCCAAAGGTATTTCCCGATGAACATCGGGATAACTCGCTTCATAATAATTTTCCTGTGTGACAATTATTATTTCATGCTCGTTTCATTTAATTTGCTGCTTCAGATTCGTTAATTGTTAAAATTTGACCTGCTTTAATATTCTTCAGGTTTTGTATTTTCCCCGACGGCCAGATTACTTTAATTGAATCGACCATTGTACTTTTCCCCAGTCCGAAATGCAGTCGCGGGTCGTTTGTCGACAAATACCCTCCCGAGCTTTTCTTTTGTGCGTACTGTTTTTTATCGCCCGTAACAATAGTAACTCTTGCTCCCACACCATCGCGGTTGCTAACATCGCCAACTAAATTAAGTAGTATCCAGTTATTTTCGTTTCCCTTGTTATTTCTTAGCAATGCCCCCAGCTCCTCGAGATTCGAAACATAAACATCCACGTCGCCATCGTTATCGTAATCGCCAAAACAGGCACCACGTCCAACATGCTCTTCCTGAAAATAAGCACCGCGCTGAGTGGAAACATCGGTAAATGTACCGTCTCCATTATTCTCAAAAAGCTGGTCTTCTTGTCCGTAAAGATGTTTTAATTCGCCATTAACTTTAAAAAGGTCGAGATCGCCATCGTTATCGTAATCGAGAAACGAAGTTGCCCACCCCACAAACTGCCCACATGCTACTGCAATACCGGCTTTATACGACATTTCGCTAAATACGCCGTTTCCTCTGTTTTGGTGCAGCGAACAATACGCATTGTCCGACACGAAAAGATCCATTAATCCATCGTTATTATAATCGGCAAAATCAACCGACATGCTAATTGTAGCTTCGCCCATTTGGTTAAAACCAACACCCGACTGCGTTCCGCGGTCTTCAAAAACCTTTCCGCCTTTGTTATGATACAGGTAATTAACCATGTGGTCGTTCGACACAAAAATATCCATAAAACCGTCGTTGTCGTAATCGGTTGCACCCACGCCCATCGCTCTTCCATCGCGATTATAAACATTCATTGCTTTGGTTACGTCTTCAAACTTACCGCCTCCCAAATTGTGATATAAAATATCGGGAACACCATCGTACGCCATTGGTCCGGGAAATCCGTCGGGTGCATAATGTAAATTATATTTTGGGTCGAATTTTATATAGTTTCCAACATATAAATCGAGCAATCCGTCGTTATCGTAGTCGAGCCACACAGCTCCTGTACTACAATCGTTGCCGGCAACTCCGGCCTTTTTGGTTACATCGGAGAACGTTCCGTTGCCATTGTTTTTATAAAGTACATTTGCGCCAAAATTGGTTAGATAAATATCGGGGTAACCGTCGTTATTAAAATCGCCAACGGTAACGCCCATTCCGTAACCGCGGTCGCCAACTTTCGCTTTTTTTGTAACGTCTTCAAATGTTCCGTCGTGAAGGTTTCTATATAGTCTATTCTCCGAATCTTTAACGTCGGGTTTTGTTTCGTTCTTACTTAAAATCTCGTTGTAGTTTGCATTACTAATATAAAGATCGATATAACCGTCTTGGTCGTAATCGAGAAATGCAGCCCCACCTCCATCAGACTCCACTAAATTACTCAGGTGCTCGTCGCCCAGTGTACGAACAAGGTCGATGCCCGAGTTCTTTATTATATTTTGAAAATAGTCGTTATTTGCCGGAGGAAGTTCTCTTTTTGTTGAGTTGGGTTTCGACTGACACCCGCTCAAAACAAATCCTGTTATAAATAGAGAAACTATAATTGGGGATTTTATAAGTGAACTAAAACTTTTTATTTTAATCTTCATCATTAATTAGCTAGTGTTTTATTGCTAGCAAAAATAATAATTTATCAAGACCATTTTATCTTTTTTTAAGAATTTTCAACAGAAAACAAACACGTTATTTTTTGGCATCCAACCCCACATTACACAGAATCGACTAAAAATGAGAACAATACAAAACAATTAATAAAAGAGAATAGTTAACGTGTACACGAACATCTTATTCCGGGGGATATTTTTTGATATAAATTCATTTTATTCAGCCTCTCTTTTCTTCGGTTAAAACATTTATTGCAGTTCGAAAATTTATCAATATCCCACAAATCGGCAAAAACATCGCCGCGGTTTAATTTAATTCCATATTCAACAACCTCTTCCAGCGACTCGATTTTTGGTTGTTTAAAATTTCCTGATTCAGAAAGAAAATCCATTGCCCCGTTTCCGGCTCGCACAGGAATTACCGTACACGCCGTAACTCCCTTTTCAAAAGCAAAGTCAATAGATTTCTTCGCCCAAAAAATGCCTTCTTTTTCTGAAAGAAATGGAGGACGAAGCAAAATAAATGCCCTCGTATTAATACTATTGGACACCAAAAAACGCGTAGAAACTTCGAAATCAATCAGGTTCATTTGCTTATTAAGCAGTGGAAGAACCTCGGGATGAACTGTTTCGAGACCTATTGCAACATGCAATTCAGGGTTTATCATCTCCCTAAATCGCACTACTTTCTCGTCAATAAAAGCGGTATGGCTTTCAACAGTTACCGTTTTAAAGTCGGAAATAAGCTCTGCAATTTCTTTATAATCTGAAGAGGGAATTGCTCTGTTATCGAAAAAACTACCACTGTTATACAATTTAAGATGATTAGTTTTGGGCAGTTTCGAAAGTGCCGTCTCAATTTGCTTTGCAATTGCGCCCTCGGGAACGGGTGTGTCGGTTGTGTTTTTCCACAGGTCGCACATTAAGCATTTAAACGGGCACTCGGCATTGGTTAAAAAAAGAGCAGACACATCGTCTATTTTGCCCGATGCAGTCCGCTCTTTTTCGTTAAAATAGAGATACGGGGTAAACGGATCAACGGAATTTTTCCTACTCCTTAAAGAAGTAATCCATCGATTGTCAATCCTGAAATCTCTTTGGTTATTCATAAATCGATAAAAACTCCCGCCGGTACTCAATCTCCGCTTCGGGGAAAAGTTTATCGAAAGCATCTTTTACAACAGCACCGTGCTGAAATCTTCTTTTTTCGAAAACAGGCATATCCATTCCGGTAATTGCTTTTACACCGCTAGCAACTACCTGTCCTTTTAGGTCATAAAGTTTTTCGTGATCCCAGTCGGTTAGTTCAATAAACGGAATTCCCTCGGCAATTTCAATCACATTTTCCAAAGTGTACGGGCTGAATGCGGCGAAATTAGTAAGTTCGGCCGTAGTGTAAGTTCGCATGTAACCGCGACTCAACCCTCCCGAGTATGTTAAAGAGTGTTTCCATTTTCCAACGCCCCACCCTTCGTGATACAGCATTAAATTATTCAACACGCTGCGAATGGTTAATTCAGGATTTTCCTCAATGGGATAATCTTTTAGATTCTCGTCGCCACCATCGCCATCAATAATGTATTTCCAGTCGGGGTAACGCAGTCTTATTCCTTTTAAAACAGCCAAATTCATTGTTGCATCCTGAATGTCGAGCGGTTTATAATCTTCAACCACTTTAATGGCTTCTTTCCAGTCGAGTTGCGAAGAGTCGATCTCAATAGGTTCGAGGAAAAGTTCAAGATCGAGTGCCTGCAAAAATTCGCGGGCCTGGTTCAAGTCTTCCCCTTTTCCATCGATACTTAATGTAAATGCTTTTAATCTCGACGGATTTTCGCCAAGCTCAAGGAGTGCGTGGTAGGTTAATAAAAACACAGAGCCACTATCGACTCCTGCCGAGAAAGTAACGCCAATTGGCCCCTCTTTGGCTTCGTATTTTAACCACTTTTTAATCTCCTCGTAAAGAGTTCCAATATACAATTTACCAATTTGCTCAATGGTTTTATGCTTTAATTTGTTACGAGTTGGGGCAAAAAAACGGGTGTATTCCGGACTTGGGTCGGGGCATCCCAAAAGATGAATGGTTGTTATGTGGTGAGCCGGAGCCATTCGTGTATACGATGGGTGAAACTGGTCGTCGAGCCCCTCTTTTTTCAACCAGTTGTAAATTGTATCAATTCGTTCGGCAAGAATGAGGCACGGCCCTGCCATTAATTTGGCAATAAAAAAACGCATTGGGCGGCCAATCGATCTTGCCATCCGAATTGTTTTACCATCAACAGAGACAATGGCAAACTGCCCGTCGATTTTTCGTACAGCATCGGCATCGCCCGATTTTACAATCTCGGTTGCCTCTTCCAATGTCATATTATAAATAATGTTTTTCGATGGGTCGGTCAGGTTAACAATCCGGTTTACATATTCGTGATTTATCATTTTACTTATTTTTAATACTTTCAGCATTCAATACTACGATGCAAATATAACTTCAATCAATCAGAATTATTCCTCTAAACTTGCAATTATTTTTTTATATTCAGTACTTATTTTTTCTGATGAAGTGCTGTCGACAACGGTTTGCATATCATCTATTAACTCCTTTTTTTGTTCCTGATTCAGCCAGTTCACATTCTTCTTAACCGATGCCGAAATGCCATCACACAGTGTTTCAAGCTCTTTCGGACTGTACTCTGTACTATTAAGTTGAATTTTCAAATCTTTTTTAAGCATTGAAATATAATAGTTTTGAATTGCAGGGAACCCTTCCTGAAAAGCAACATCGTCGGGGTCGGTTGATTGATTGATTTTTTCTCCAAGCGTTAACATCTCCTGCATAATATCGAGACCGAACAAATATGTCTCAACCAATTCGGGAGTGTAATACTGCTTTTTCATCAAAATATTCGAATAGATATCGACAATATTATCGTACGTTCCAAGAAAACGAAGAATTACTTCAGCTCTGATATGTAAAGGGATAGAATCGTTTTTAATAAACGACATGTTTTCTCTGCTTATCAACCGGTCGAATACTTCGCCCGATTTTTTGCTTCCTTTACGTGGAAGTTTATATGGTTGATTGTTTTTTACATTCATTAAAACGGAATACGCTTTTCCATACTCTTTTCCCGACCATATTTTATTGCAATCGGGAATTCCCATTTTATGTAATTCTTTCATACTGAAAGAATTGTCTTTATTTCTCGTATTACACGCAGAAAATATTAAC
>WGCT01000153.1 GCA_015493625.1 Draconibacterium sp.
ATCTTATAGGAATATAGTTCAAAGCGTTCTTCTCCGTCGGCTGACGGAGGAGATGTCGAAGACAGAGGGGTAAAAAGAAAAAAATATAAAATATGTATTTAGTAAAAACAGTAAAATTAGATTTCAACAAGCACAGCAATAGCGACTAAGGTATTTTAACTTACACCGGGTTTTAACCCGGTGACAAAACAAATACAAAATGAAAAAACAAATTATCATCCTGCTCCTTTCACTGTTATTTGCAGGGTGCAACATATACGAAACACCCTCTACTTACAGCTTTTCGGTTACGGTAAACTACCCCGACGAGTTTAACAACGGGGGCTCGGCAACCGGGAAAGAGGTTCTTATTCGTGAATTACAAACAGGACGTGAATTTACCGAAAACACCAACGAAAAAGGAACAGTAACATTCAATGTAAGAGGTGGAAATTACGACATAATTGTCTCCTTTTCAGAAAAACACGAAATTGATTTCGATGGATATCCGGTTAAAAAGACCGTACTTTTTAACGGAGCAATTAACGCCGCCACAATTCTTGAGAATGGAAACAGTTTTACCATTCAAGCAGAATATTCAATTCAAAACGAAGGTTTTGTAATTAAAGAGCTGTACACTTCCGGCAGTCGCACACCCGAAGGAAAATCGTACGGGGCAGCAAAATTTGTTGAAATTTATAACAACTCCGACAAGGTTTTGTATTCCGACGGACTCTGCTTTGGCGTAGTTCACTCAACAACCACCTACGAGCCAACACCGTGGGTCGATGAAAACGGCAACCTTTTGCCACGAATTCCGCTGTGGAGTTTTGTGGCAATTGTTCCGGGCACCGGCGAGGAGCACCCTATTCAACCCGGCGAATCGTTTGTTATTGCACTCTCGGGGCTGAACCACCGCGACGACCCCAACGGAAACCCAAATTCAATCGACTTATCGAAAGCTGCCTGGGAGTTTTATGTTGAAGACGGGAAATATGTCGATGTGCCCGAAGTACCAAATATTTTAATGCAACGAATTACAAAAGGAACAGCAATGATTTTCGATGTGCGCGGACAGGTTTCTATTCTATTTAGGCTACCTTCCGACAATTTACAGGAAATTTTTACCAACCCCAATAATTATATGGTACAACCGGGCGGTTCATTCAACTGTTTTATGGTTCCTTACGGTTGGGTAATCGATGGTGTCGACAACCTCCGCCTCGACGACCGCGGGGCTTTTAAACGCCTGCCAAACAGTATAGATGTTGGGTATATTCAACACAAAGGTGGCTACCAAAGAGTTTCAATAAAACGAAAAGTAAAAGAGGTGATTGACGGAAGAACCGTTTATCAGGACACCAATAATTCGACCAACGATTTTTTAACCAATCAGGAACCAACACCGGGAGTAATTGCAAAAAATTGATGAAAGAAATTTTAAAAAATAGTACTCGACTTTTATTAATCGTTGTGGCGGTTGCCTCAACAAATTTATTGTTTGCAGGCGAGCCCGATTCGCTTCGACAGCAAACATCGCTCTCTTCCGAAAAAATACTTTATTTAAAAACAGTCTGGGACGGTTCGGCAAATTCAGCATCGTTACAGTTTTTCGATATTCAGCAAAAAATAGGAAAAGTTTATCTGAACTACAACCTAGAAAATGGCAATTATCATCTCTATCAGCAAGAGAAAAAGTTTAACGAAGTTGGCTTTTTCACCAACGGCTACATAACACTTAACAGGTGGAAATTTTATGGCGATTTTAACTACTCGAACAACAAAAACGAAGCGGTAAACTGGACCGACGTTTTAAATCCGTACAACAGTAATCCGTACATTTTGGCCGACTCAATTGGCGGAACTTACCACAAAGAGTTTTTTAAAATGCGTGCAAAAGCCGCCTGGCAAATCAACAATCGTTTTATTTTTGGTGTCGACATGAACTACAAAGCAGGCGTTGGAGCGCGCCGGAAAGACCCGCGACCTAAAAATACCACAACCACGTTCAATATAGCTCCGGCAATTATTTTCACATTCAACAAATTAAAACTGGGGGCAAACTTCCGCTACCAAACCAGTAAAGAGGATATTGAGATTACCACCGTTACCGACTCGGTTTACGACTATTTTAATATGAAAGGGCTGGGTGCATTTTCCGTTTCAACCGAAAAAGACCGGCGGAGTCACGAGTCGAATCTTTTTGGTGGCGGAATTCAAATCGGTTTTACAGGCAATAAAATAAACAACCTTACCGAAGCAAGTTTCTATCGCAAAGCAACCGATATAAAACGGGGTGTTTCGTTCCCGCTTCAGGTTGTACTGCTCGAAAATTACAC
>WGCT01000154.1 GCA_015493625.1 Draconibacterium sp.
ATAAAATATAATATAGGATTTACAATTTCAGACTGGAAAGGTAAAATTACCAAGTTTGATAATCCGACCAAATCACTTTCAAAAGCATTCTACGAAGGACAGGTTATTGGTGAAATATGGGGATACGAGACCGTGGGCTTGTTCAAGACACAGGAGGAGATTGATGCCGCAGCCGACCATACACCTCTGGGAGCCGGTAACCTTGTAGCTCCGGGAGATGTGCATTATGCCGACTTAAACAACGATGGAGAAATAACTATTGGGGAGAATACGGTAGATAAACCCGGCGACAGGAAAATAATTGGTAACCGTACTCCACGATATAGTTATGGTATCAGGGGAGGTATGGAATGGAAAGGGTTTGATTTTAACTTCTTTTTTCAAGGGGTAGCAAAAAGAGACTTTTGGTTAACTGGACCACTCGTATTTGGTGGTATAGGTGGTTATGGAAATGTTATTGTTACCGATGAGCTATATAATAATGTTTGGAGCGACGGGACAAGTGGCATCCCTGAGAACCGTGATGCATTTTATTTCAGGCCAAGCGAATATGCAGTTGTTAGCCGAAACAGCCAGGTGCAAACACGTTACCTGCAAAACGCTGCCTATTTACGCCTGAAAAATGTTACAATCGGTTATTCCCTGCCTAATTCCCTAATGGATAAAATAGGTATTGCCGGATGCAGGGTTTTTGTGTCGGGTGAGAACTTGCTCACTTTTACAAAACTAAGATCTAATTTCGACCCGGAGGTGTTGATTCCCAATGAATCAAGCCAGAGTTCTGTAAATCCATCTTCCGGTTCATTTTATTCAGGCAAAGCTTACCCTTTATCAAAGCGTTTGTCGGTTGGTATTAATGTAAGTTTTTAATTTAAAACACCTTAAATTTTTAATATTATGAATAATAAAATAATATATATGTTCTTTCTTCTTACAGTATTTGCATTAAATGGCTGTAATGATGATTTTTTAGAACGATTGCCGGAAACCAGTATTGTAGAAGGGAATTTCTGGAATACGGAGAGTGACCTGATAACATATAATAATCAACTGTATGCCATGTATTTTAGTGATAAAGGTTTTGGCAATAGTGCTGTTATGTTAACTGCTGATAATATTAGTGATAACTCATTTGCTGCTTCTCCGAGTGATGTTCGCTTAGGGATCAATACACCTGACAATCCCGGCAAATCGAATTGGAATTGGAGACTGATAAGAAATATCAATGTTTTTCTTGAAAAATATAAAAACACGAAAATTGATGAATCGGTTCAAAATAAGTATGCTGCCGAAGCAAGGTTATTAAGGGCACTGGATTACTATGATAAAGTAAAATTGTATGGAGATTTGCCATTAATCGACAGGGTATTGTCGGAAGATGATGAATTGCTTTCTGCCCCACAATCAAGCAGAAATGATATTGTTAATTTTATTATGGACGACTTGGATTTTGCAGTACAATGGCTTCCTGAAAAAGCACCCAAAGGAAGATTTAACAAAAATATTGCACTGGCCTATAAGGCTCGTATTACCCTTCATGAAGGCACATTCAGGAAATATCATGGCTTGGGAGGGGAAACACCATTTTTGCAAAATGCAGCAGATGCAGCCAATGCGGTTATCGAAAGTGGCAAGTATAAAATTGAAACATCAAAAAGTTATTTTTCCTTATTTAATTCCATTAACCTGGCAGGCAACAAAGAGGTTATATTTTATAAGGATTATGATCCAACATTAAGCCTTTATCATAATGTCGCAAACTTTATTATCTATCCATTTGGAACATCTTTCTCCGGGACCAAAAGCCTGATTAACGATTATCTTTGTACCGATGGGCTTCCCATTTCTAAGAGCCCTTTGTACATGGGCGATGATAGTATTGCAAACGAATTTGCTAACAGGGATAATCGGTTAAACTGTACATTTGCTTTACCCAATGATCCTCGTTTTAGCTATTTCATGGGTGATAAAATTTATTTGAATTCATCACCTACCAGCATTGGGGTAACAGCATGCCCTTCCGGTTATCAGGTTGTTAAGTTTTTTAACGAAGAGCAGGCTGCAACTGTCGCTTATGGGCAGGCATTTCTTGATGCACCATTAATTAGATATGCCGAAGTGTTACTGATTTATGCCGAAGCAAAGGCAGAGTTGGGATCTCTCACCCAATCGGATATTGATAAATCTATTAATTTACTGAGAGCCAAAGCAGGAGTTGCTAACATGACTCTTGCCAGAGCTACAATAAGTGAAATTAGGAGGGAAAGGCGTGTTGAACTTGCATTTGAAGGAATGCGTTACGATGACCTGATGCGTTGGAAACAAGGAGCATTGTTAGCTCAACCCGTATTAGGTTTAAAATTTAATGCAAATGATATTGCAGATTACGATAAATATGTGGTTGGGAAGGATATATTTTTGGATGAAAATGGCTATATTAAGTCAAACCAGACATATAGTTTTGATGAAAGTAAGAATTATTACTTCCCTATACCGGTTAATGAATTATCATTAAATCCAAACCTGGTGCAAACGCAGGGTTGGGGAGAATAATCATACATTAGCATTTATTTCAATTTAAAAAGCCACGTCCTTCGGGCAGGCGTGGCTTTTTACTTTCAAGCAACTTGGCAGACAATAAATAATAAATTATACCAATTAAAGATTAAAATGAAACATAATCAGTTACTGTTATCGGTTAGGATAGCAAGTATATTTTTACTTTTAAATGTGATTCAGGGTTGCGTAAAAACTAAAATTACGGAAAAGCCAAATATCCTGTTCTTGTTTTCCGATGATCAACGGGCTGATGCATTAGGGGCTGCCGGCAATCCCTACATCAAAACCCCAAATATTGACCGGTTAGCTCAAAGCGGCATACGTTTCACCAATGCATATGTAATGGGCTCAAACCGTGGGGCAGTATGTGCTCCCAGCCGTGCCATGCTGATGAGCGGAAAAAGCCTGTTCCATGTTTACGACAAGCTGGATGGCATAACAACCATGCCAAAGTATTTCAGCCGGTTTGGCTATGAAACCTTCGGGACAGGCAAATGGCACAATAATGCCAATACATTTGAAGCATCGTTCCAGAAAGGGAAGAATGTTTTTATTGGTGGTATGTGTGACCATTTTAATGTGCCGTGCCGTAATTTAGGACAGGATGGAAAATTATCTGAGCCAATTACGAAAGGGTACTCAGCGGATATTTTTGCAGAAGCAGCGATTGATTTTATAAATGAATACGCACGCAATAAAAAAGATCATCCTTTCTTTTGTTATGTTGCTTTTACTGCACCACACGACCCGCGTTCGCCACGGGAAAATTATATCGGAATGTATCCTGATGAATCCATCCCGGTACCGGGGAACTTTAAAGGGCTACACCCTTTTGAGTTCGACAATTTAAATATCAGGGACGAAACCCTTTGCCCCTGGCCACGAACCCCGGAATTAATACAGGCTTCGTTGGCTGACTATTATTCGATGATCTCGCATGTTGACGATAAAGTGGGGGAAATTATCGAAACCCTAAAGAAAAATGGTTTGTATGAAAATACGATTATTATATATTCATCCGATAACGGGTTGGCTATAGGTAGCCATGGTTTACTGGGTAAACAAAACTTATACGAACATAGCACAAAAGTCCCACTGATATTGAGTGGCCCCGGTATCCCAAAAAAAGATGTAACCGATGCATTGGTATATCTTTTCGATGTGTTCCCCGGTCTTTGCGATTTAAGTAATTTACCTGCCCCTGAAGGAATTGACGGTAAAGATATTGCCCCCGTAATTAAGGGCAAATCAGATAAAGTGCGAAACTCGCTATATACTGCGTACCGAAATACAGCACGGGCTGTCCGCACAAAAGACTGGAAACTAATCCGCTACCCACAGCGGGATTATTCGCAACTATTCAACCTGAAGGAAGACCCGCTGGAGATTAATAACCTTGCTGCTAATCCAAAATACAAAAGCAAAGTTGCTGAAATGATGGGGTTATTAGAAAAGTGGCACACTACAACCAATGATACAGCAACATTAAAACCTGCAATAATTTTGCCGTTGGAGTATGACTATACAAAATTAAAACAAACAATAGATCCCCGCCAGCCTGAATATGTCCTTAACAGGTTTTTTAAAAATGTGAACAGAAAGGAAATAAGCAAGGTAACAGAACATTAATTTTTATCCAATTCAATATTACAATACTTCGTTAAATTTTTGTTTCTCGCAAAGCCGCAAAGTCGCAAAGGTCTGATTTTTAGCAAATTACGACAATCACTTTGTGTCTTGTAATTCTCTGTTTATGAGATGTTTATAAAAATGTACCGAACCATTTAACTTTTAAAAATTTAATTTTATCTTTGAACGGTAAGAAAAATACATGTTGTATAAAATAAGCTTGTGAAATTTAACACAAAGAGATATAAATGAGTAATACTGGTAAAGTCCTATATAATTGGCCAAATAGCGATTTGGAAAGCTCGCAGATATTCAGCGACGCCTCACAACTGGAGAATATGCCTTACGACATCGCTATCATTGGAGCCGGAGTAGTGGGAACAGCGTTAGCCTATAAGTTATCGCAATACAAACTGAAAATAGTCCTTATAGATAGTAATTTCGATGTTGGAGAAGGGACAAGCAAAGGGAGCAGCGCAATTATCCATACCGGTTTTGATGCTCCGGTTGACACACTGGAATCGGAACTGGTAACTAAAGCAGCTCTGAAATGGCCAAAACTGGCACAAAAGCTAAAAATCCCCCTGGAGAAATGCGGGGCCATGGTTATTGCTATTGATGAAGAACAGGAAGCACAGTTGGAAAAAATCTATAATAAAGGCATTAAAAACGGTGTTCAGGATATAAAAAGACTGAATGCAGAAGAGGTCAGGGAATTAGAACCTAATGTATCGCCCAATGTTAGAGGAGGGATTGAGGTACCGCGTGAATCAATAGCAGACCCGTTTAGCACGTCGGTTGCATTTTCGGAGGTGGCACTGCAAAACGGAACAGACATTCTACTTGGCGTTGAAGTCGCCGGGTTTGAGGATTTGGGAGATGCTATAAAGACAATTGTTACCGCCGACAATCATAAAATAAAAACAAAAATTATTGTTAATGTTGCCGGACTTGGAAG
>WGCT01000155.1 GCA_015493625.1 Draconibacterium sp.
TCAGATGTGTATAAGAGACAGTCGTAAAATGCTTTGTTATAATAATAAGCATAAGAGTTATGCAAATCGGCACCTAATTTATTGCCATACAAAATGGCATCTTTTTGTAAACCCTGTCCATCGTCCAATTTAAAACCAACAAATCCAACATCGAGAGCTTTTTCAATTTCCGACTGCCACCATTTTACAGCATCAGGATTTGTAAAATCGATGTAATTATAGTTTCTCCCTCTGGTTTCTCCTGAACGTGTTATTTTAATTTTGTCATTCCTCCTTTTGTCAGGTATCCCGACAAGGTAGTTCTTATCGTACGCTTCCTGCCAGTTTGGAGAACTCTCTAAAGTATAAGGGACAGTCCATGCCAGTGTTTTAACACCCATTGCGTTTAATTTTCGGATGGTACCCTTTAAATCAGAATCAAATTCTTTGTTAGGAATAAACGATGTCCGTTCTGTTTGCCACGGCGGCTCGGTCCAGGTTACTCCCACAGGAATATCCATCTCTTTGAACCTATTAACCATATCAATTAAATGAGGGCCTCTTAATGTTGAGATGTTGGCACCGGGTTTATCGGGGTCGTGCATAAGCCATGCCCAGGGTTTAAAAGCCCAGCGGGGTGGTTTAGCAAGAGTTCCGGCTGTATTTTTAATAAATCCTTGAATTGATTCGGCTACACTATTTCCTATAAACAGATTAAAAATTATTTTACTGTCAAATGATTCCCACCTGATTTCTGTTGCATTACTTTTGCCAACATCGAACTTAACCAAACCGCCATACTCTAACCAGAAAGCATAGTTTTGAGTTGAAACGTAATAGGGCATGTAAGCACATTCATCGGGTGTTCCGCCAGCATCCCATATATTAAGCGACTTTCCGCGCTGTGCAACACTTCCGTTCCACGTCTCACCAAAACCGTATATTTCTTCAACCGGATTAAGCGTGTTTATACCTTTAACAGCAGTAACATTTTTTTCGTCAGTAGAAATTTCAATATGGAAAAATGTAGGAGAACTTTGATTAATTTTGAGTTTGGCTGATGTGCCATTTGTTAACCTTAATACCGCCTCAACTCTATCTTTCGACGGGGTATTTATTGAAACTATCTTTTCAACTGCCATCCATTTTTCACCTATTTTAAACGATGGAGATTTTGAGGTACTGAAAACAATTTTATCGTCAAAAGAACGGACAATAATTTTAAAAGGTTGTTCCGATAAATAAAAGGTAACATCCTTATTTTGAAATACAATTTTATCGTTCTCCTGCAATTTGTTTTTTGCAAACAATGTTATATGTTTCATAAAATTCAACTTTTTCTTTCTATTTAATCATTTTCTTTCCCCATTTCCTTTTCAGTTTGCAGTAATATTTCGCCTAATTCTTTAACACTTATTTCCGATCGGGTTTTTAATCCGGGACAGGAAAGAGTTATCTTTGATTTAGAAATATCGATGAAACTAAAATATGAATTATAGAACCACCAACATAGCAGGTGTCTTTTTTAGGTTGAGTCAGTCTAATTTTTAACAATAGTTCATCATTTCAAAACTATAAAAAAAACAGAAAGAGTTTATATTTTATACGTTAAGGTTGGTTCTAAAAATTAGTTTTTTCTGTTGATTTGCTGAAGACCGTAGAATCCATTAACAATTTTCAAATAAATCTAGTTCGATATTACAAATATTATTTCATATTTATCAAGTTAAATCCCAAAAACCAACCAACCAACCAACCAACCAACCAACGAACTAAGTAACAGTGTTATAATCTATAAAATATTAAATCTTACTACTTGTTCATATCTATACCAGATTTTTTTAAAAATATCGGGGAGATGTAAATATCTCTTTCAGTCGTGTAATTTCATACGAGATCATAACTTCGTGTGTTAGCCCTGTATAATTCCCAAGATTCCCGGTTGTGAAATCAATGGCATATCCAATTCGTAATTTGTTGTTGAAAATCCATTGCGAAATAAAACCGTAAGAGCCACCAGTTCTTAATTTAGTGCGAAACATGGCTCCTAACCATAGTTTTTCTTTGAGCAAAAAATTAGCTGTCACATCAAATTGAACGGGAGATCCAAGAGTTAATTTCATTAAACCGGTTGGTTTAAACTTTATATCTTCCGACAGGTTAAAAACAAATCCCCCAATCATATAAAAATGTCGTAATTCAGATTGAACCGAGTAGTTGTTTATATTTAAGTCGAAATCATTTTGAATAATTTTAGGAATAGATATGCCAATGTAGTATTTCTGTTTATTTGTTAAGAAAGCTCCTACTCCAAAGTTAGGCATAAACTTCTGATCGACTTCGCCCTGAAACTGATTATCATTACTATCAACCAACTTATAATCGTTAAAATTATGCGAATAATTTGTAAATCCTGCTTTTAGTCCAAGTCGCAGCAATGTACCTTTCTCATTTATTCTCAATTTATAGGAGTAGTCGCCGTAAAGTCCAAAACGTTTCTCTTTAAAAATTACATCGCTGATTACTGATAATCCTAAAGCTACTTTCTCTTTTTTACCTACGGGCGACTGCATTGCAAAAGTATAAGTTTTGGGAGCACCTGGCATATCTACCCACTGATGACGTCCTAAAACTAAAAAACCAAGACTCTCCCAAGAACCCGTGTAAGCAGGATTTATAACCTGAGTATTAAACGAATATTGGGTATACATTGGGTCTTGTTG
>WGCT01000156.1 GCA_015493625.1 Draconibacterium sp.
ATTTATAAGTTTTTTTAATTACTGATTTTATTATGTTTTATCAAAAATAGACAAATCATTGAAACTAAGGAAGATTAAATCTATTTTCTTTTAAAAAACAGGAGAAGACCGACACAAAAAAAAAAAGAGCCAGAAAGCGTTTTATAGTCAGAGCCGGAATAGAATCTGTTATTGACCATATTAAATACGACAGCAGAATATCAAAATGGATTATTTGAAAGAAGTTAACGGTAACACCACAACTATAATTTCAGATTAACTCCTCCACTTACAATTGTTCCATAATCGGGATATCCGGCAACGGTTTGAAATTTCTTGTTTAACAGGTTTTTTACTTCAATATAAAACCTGATATTTTTACTATGCCCAATTTTATATCCAGTTGTTAAATCGATATTTGTAAAATCGCCTAACGGAGCTTTTCCATATTCCTGTATGTATTTTTTATCGACAAACCTGTTGTTTTTGTATGCTCCGGTATAGTTTAAAAAGGCATTAAAATCGAAATCTGATTTTGTGAACATAGTGCCTATATTACCTATAAAAAGAGGCAATTCGTCGTCTTTTTCCCATTCCGATTTTTGTTTTGTTTCTCCTTTCATTAGGGTTGCATTGGCAAAAAACTGTAGCCAACTTGTCAACGAAAAGTGTGAGTCTAATTCAATGCCATAATTCCTTTTATCTTCATTTTTATACAATTCAACAATATCTCCATTATCGAGTTCCACAGTTTTCCCACTGTAATCGATGGCATTAAAACGCGAAACCATAAATGCACTAACGGTTATATTTACACGGTTGTGAAACGATTTTATAAGTCCGAGGTCGAGGTTTGTACGTTTCTCGTTTTCAGGTTGTTCGCCCGTTTCGGTAATGGCTCCTGTGCGTGGCGAAATCACTCCTGCGCTCACATTCCCGTGTGCCGACAACATTTTCTCGAAAGTACGGGTAACGCCTCCAAGAGCCGACCAAACAGGCGGTTGCCACTCGTTTGTAATGGGTTTTACTTTTGTAAATTTGCCTCCCGATCCCTCGATAGCAAAACCGCCCCATTCGTTAAAGTAATCCTGAGATATTCGGAAACCTGCATCAAGCAACCATTTCCCCAGCCGCTGCTGGTTGGTTAAAACACCCGACCATGTATATACATCAGCCCGGTTTCCGTGGTAATATCTTTTCCCATCGGGCGCTTCCCAGTAATTTAGCAAAACTCCTGCTCGTAATACATTTGTTTCACTCATTTTCCACGCATTGAGCTGATTTATTGTAAACTCATTTTCAAGTTCGTGGTATTGATTTTTATCTCCTGTTTTTGTGTTTTCAATAAAATACTCGGGGTTTTTATGGAGATAATTAATCTGCAGTTCACCCGAATATTTTGTTGCCGACCGAAATTCTGTTTTCGATGCGAGTAAAAGTGTTGTAAGCGGTTTGTAATGCTCTTTAGCGGTGAGTAACTTTTCTGCTGACGGATAAACAGGAATAGTTAATTCGCGTTTTCCGTCGACATAAAACAATTTAACCGAAGTCTTTATCCTGTTGTTTATTTTCCACCCGAAAGCACCGTTAAAATTACCAATTCGCTCTTCTCCGTTTCTCTCTTTTGGGCCGTTTGTTCCAAATATATTAGCTCCAATTGTGTAATTTATTTTTTCGTTTGAAGCTCCATGAATAATGCCTGTTTCGAAAGTTGAAAGCGAACCGTATTTAAAATATATGTCTGTTTCCGGTGTATTAAATTGGCGGGTTTTTACATTAATAACTCCGGTTAACGGCGAAAGACTTTTTAATAACGAAGATGAAGATCGGTCGATTTTTATTTCGCTTATTGTATTGGTATTCAGTAAAAAGGCAGTTTCGTAAAACTCTCTTTGCACAATTCCGTCGACCGAATATGTAGGGTAGGGGTACGTTTGCCCACGCACCGAAACAAACTGTTTTATCTTTCTGCCGCGCGTTTCGGTTAATGCTCCGGGAATGTATTTCATTGCATCGATTAACGTAACTGTTCCCTGTCGGCTCATATCTTTTC
Source organism: Draconibacterium sp. (assembly GCA_015493625.1). GTDB lineage: Bacteria > Bacteroidota > Bacteroidia > Bacteroidales > Prolixibacteraceae > Draconibacterium. The sequence goes on from WGCT01000156.1 coordinate 2,033, forward strand.
CCGACACAACAGACGTGGCCGATTTTAACGAAACCGGTTCAACCGTTACCCGGTTTAAAATCCGTTTTTCGGCTCCGGCTCCCACTATCGATACTTCTTCTATTTTTTTTATCGCTTTCTGCAAAAAAAACTTTTGGGTGTAATCTGTTCCCACTTTTAGTTTTATGGTTCGTTTTATCGGGGTATATCCTACCCGCGAAACGGAAAGTACATAGTGGCCGCTTTTGGTGAAATTCAACTCAAAATATCCATCGCTGTTGGTTGTGTTGCCCGAATGAACAGGTAGTAACAGAACATTTACATTTGCGATGGGAACACCGGTTTCACTATCGAGAACAACCCCCGATATTTTATTTTGTGAATAGAGACTTAAAGGCAGCAGAGATAAAAAAGTAAAAAATAATGCTATGGTTTTATCGCTCATTTGTACACGTAATTTCAAAATATATGTATTCATTTTAAATTGAGCCAAAAATAGTAAATCATCGCGACTAATTATTCGAAATAGCAGCTGACAGGGTTATTTCTACTGTGTGAGGGATGAATTTAACCTAGAAATAATGAAATTGTTTAAAGTAAAATTGAAAATTCCCTTTAACTTTTAACAACTTCAATAAAAACAAATATTTACTTATACTCTCGCGCCACGTTTATCATTCTGAAAAGATTTTCTTCGGGCGTGAGTGCAGGAATGGCGCAGCCGGCATTTAAAATAAAGCGGTTGGTTTTTGTAAAAATATCGAGCAACTCAATGGTTTTTTGCTCAACCAGTTCGGGTGTGCCCATGGCAATTACACCACTCGGGTCGATGTTTCCAATAAAACAAACTTTATCGTGAAGCAGGTCGAACGAATTTTGCGTATCGGTTTTATAATCGAGTTCAAATGCATCGGAGCCGGTTTTTAGCATCTGTTCGAGAATTACTTCCGTGTCGCCACAAATGTGCAGCGTGTAGGGCAGCCCCAGTTTATGAGCTTCGTCAACCACGCGCTTTTCGTAAGGCAGCGCAAATTTCTCGTACATTTCGGGCGAAACCATTTCGGGGCCGGCCGGACTGTCGCCGTTCGAAACCATGTCGCAACCGGTTTGTGCCATCAACCGGATAAACTGGTTGGTAATGTCGGTGCAATACTCCAATAGTTCAGTCAGCTGTTCCGGTTCTCCCATAATCAGGTCGAGCATCCAATTCTGACTGCCGCGCATCATACTTGCCAGCGAAAACGGCGATTGGTCGCAATTGCCACGCACATAAATTTCGTCGCCAAAATGGGCTTTGATAATTCGTGTGGCTTCGAGCCAGTTTTGTACGTACTTGTAATCTTCAATATTTACCTTTTTCAATGATTTTACATCAGCCAACTCCTTTAAGTTCCCCGTTGCCGATCGTGCCGGTTCGTTCTCGGGGAAATCGATGGGGACACCAACCGCACCTGCCAGAGTAACGGTGTCTAAATCCACAAGAATTCCGTCGAATTTGTATTTCTCAACCGACTTAATAAATGCATCGGCCATTACCTGCGGGTTCTCTCTGAACTCGCTCATTGTAATTTGCGCCTCGTTTGCTGCCATCCAAAAGTTGTGTAACATTATCGGAATTTTGTCGGTGGGCTGATTGTTCAGCGCTGCTTTAATTCTTTCGTATCCGTTCATAGTTTTAATTATTGTTTTTGGCTATCGGTTGTTAGCTTCTTGCCAAAAGTGATTATTATTCTCTGTGTTTCTCTGTGCCTTCTTAGTGTTACTCTGTGGTTAATTTAAATCTTTCAAAGTCATTCTCATTCTAAAATAAATTGGCATACTAATGACGCTGATTAAGCTGATTTGCACAGATTTTCATCAGTGAATATCTATTGTATCTGTGTCATCAGTGTGCAACGTTATAATTAAATTATTTCACCGTCTCCTTCTCCAACTCCTCCAACGATTTCCCTTTTGTTTCAACAATGTATTTTTTGTAGAAAAAGAAACTAAGAAATGTAATTACTGCAAAAAAGGCAAAAATGTATCCGATTCCGCTGTTGTCAGTAAATGATTTTTTGATAACCGGAAACAGGAATAGTAGCATTGAGTAGAACACCCAGTGCGAAAACGACCCGATTGAGACACCCCGCGAACGGATATTGTTGGGAAACATTTCGGCGAAAAGTACCCAAACTACAGCACCTTGAGAGAATGCAAAACTGGCAACAAAAAGAATCATAAAGAGTAGTGGTAGGAATCCTCCCACATCGAAAAGGAAAATGTAGGAGAACGCTGCAAGAAAAATACTCATGGCAACAGAACCCAGCAGAAGCATAAATTTACGTCCTATCCGGTCGATAAATGCCATTGCCAGAATTGTAAAAGCCAGATTGGTTGCGCCAACAATTACAGTCTGTAGAATTGCCGATTCGGTGGCAAAACCTGCCGCTCTGAAAATGTCGCTCGAGTAAATCATTACAATTGCAATTCCGGTAAACTGGTTAAGCATTCCAATCATTACACCAATAATTACCAGTCGTAGAAAAGGTTTCTTAAAGAGGTATTTTATATGCTCTACCACTTCGTTGTCGATAGAGTCTTTTATCTCTTCAATAATCTGCTCATCGTTTTCTCCTGAATTTGTTTCGGCAATTACCATTTTTGCCTCGTCAAAAAGACCTTTCTTTACCAGCCAGCGCGGACTTCTGCCCACAAAAAACAGTAAAACAAAAAACAGAACGGCAGGCAGTGCTTCCGAAATAAACATCCATCGCCAGTTGTTTACTCCTGTATTTATCAGAGCGAGGTCGGTGGCAAAAGCTGCGAGAATACCAATTACCAACGAGAGTTGAAACAGAATGGTAAACCGTCCGCGGTATTTTGGTGGAGCCACCTCTGAAATGTACATGGGCGAAATTACCGATGCGCCACCAACGGCCAGCCCACCAATTATTCGGAAAACGATAAACATGGTAATGTTGTTTGCTAACCCTGTGCCCACTGCCGAAATTAGAAACAGGAGTGCGGTGATTTTCAGCATATACCGTCTGCCGTATTTATCGCCCGGGCGGCCAATTCCGATGGCACCAACAATACATCCGAAAATTGCCGAACTCATTGCCCAGCCCTCCATCACTTTGTCCAGTTCGAAATGGTCGCGAAAGAAGGGGAGTGCCCCGTTAATAACTGCGGTGTCGAATCCGAAAAGAAGTCCGCCCAACGCGGCAACAATGGTGTATAAATACAAATTACGTGGCATAGTTTTGTTTTCGTTTTTTATTGATATTAGTTTGAAATCATTTATTTTAACGGCTAAAGCCGGGTTTCGTTTTATTCGTTATCACCGCCCCAAACAGACTGTGTAATACTATATTAAATGCAATTATTTGCTTGTTTTTTTCAGTAGTAAATCTACCAGATTATTTGCTGCTTTCAGGTTTTCAAAGCTTTCCGGAAGTATTTTATGATCGATATATTCGTTATACAGCCATGGATCGCCAACAGCCAGAACATAACCTTTGCCAAAGTTTGTTTCAGCAATTAAAGATTCGCTATTTTCATTGGTAACCAGAACTGTTGCATTTTTTGATAAAATAATAGGTGCAACCTCTTTCATATAAATTTTACTAACACCGTTAAACAATTCATTTCCTGAAAAATTTGTTTCAGCCGCCATTTCTAAATCATGGTTTTCAACCCGGTTTAGCGTAACCGGCTTGAAATAAAAACCAAATACTTCGGCCAGTTTATTCATGTGTGTGAATTCGCAATTCTGACCGTCGTTTGCCATTAACAGCAATACTCCGCCTTTTTTAACCCATTTTTTAATAAATTTAATATCATCGCTTTCGATGTAGTTTGGAGAGGGATTTTCTTTTTTAGTATCGGGATCGACAATAATATAAATATCGACACCTCTTAATGACTTTTTGTTTGGTTTCGATGCAACTGTTTTTAAAATGGCTCCTCTGTGTTTAAATAGTTGTCCAAACTGAGAAAATCCACTATTAGATGTATCATCCCAAGTGTAATGATATACTTTTCCTGTTTTCGAATTAATCTCGTGGTTAAACCAATTGTCGAGTGCTACAGTTTGTTGAGCAAAAGCATTTGAAAAGAGTGCTAGAAAAAGATAAAGAGTGATTAATCGATACATATTATTGAGTTTTTAAAGCATGTGCTATTTAAGTTTTATAGTTTCAATTGCGTGGTGTCCCAAATCAATCTGCACGCTGTTTTTGTTTGTTGAAATTGGATTTATCTCCTCCTCAATTAAATTTGTAAGCGTGGCATTTTTTACCGGTACAAAACTTTCTAAAGTTACTTTTTTATCTATTGAATTCATATTTACCAACCTTACAATTACATCGTTACTATCTTCCGCTTTTTTTACGGTTGAGATAAAAATATCGGAGTTGTCGGTTTTGAAAAAACTCAATGATTCGGGCAGCGATGCGTCTGAGAAACTTTTATCAGCCCAAACAGCTTTAAGTGTTTCATTCGCACCACGTGCCTGTATCGCTCCCTCTTGCCAGCCCGGTTTATGCGATGTTATTGAAAACAAAAAGTGGTGGTCGCCGGTTTGCAGATATTCATTACCCTCCCAGTGGCAACTGCGTCGCGATGCCAGCAAAACAGGTTGCAGCATTTGATTTTTTACCGGATTATCAGTCGGGTCAATCCAGTCGGCCACGGCAACCGTTGAGCTCATTGTAACTCCAAATTCGTTGTTGCTTGCGCCTATCCAGTTTTCAATCCCGCGCGGATGCAATGTTTTACATTCAACATTGTAACGCTCACCGGCTGCACCTTTCATCTCGTCTTTGCCCACTTCAACAACGCCAAATGGCACTTCGTATGCAACCTGCCCGTCGGTCATGTTAAGTGGTAGTGCCATTCGGTATTCGCGATATAAAATGCCTTCCCAGTTTAAAAGTGCGGTTTCGAAATCGATGCGTTTTTTATTGTTATAGATTTTTATTTTCTGTTCAACAACTGCATTTTTTATCTTCTGCCTGAATTTAATAGTGGTAAAAACGGCTCCATTGTCTTCAACTTCCCAGGTGGTTTTGTAGTTTCCGGTTTTATCGAAGCCGCTCATATCGGGTTTTTGAATATCGGCAAATTCCCCTGCTCCGTTTCCTTCCGAATGCATAGTAAAAACTTCGCCGGCTTTAAACTTTTTCGAATCGATTAATTCCACATTTAACTCTTTATCGAAAATGGAGGTTAGACCGCCATCGCCAAATTTTATCGAATAAAATTGGTTTTCAAATTCATTTCGAAACTCCCTGTTTTCCTTTATCGATTTTTTTGCCGATGGCTTTAAATACCATGTTTTATAGCCAATTGCCGGAACCTGTTTTGCAATAAAATGCAAAGTAGCACTTTTTACCGAGCCATTGGGATAGTTGGTGATATCGCTGAGTTGAGTCTCCGTTTTTATTCCCGATGCATCTGAAAGTTCAACCGAATAAACGCCAGGATTAACAAAACTAACGGCAATCGAAACAGGGTCTTCTCTTTCGGTGTTCATACTATTAAACACAACCAGCGGTCTGCCCTGCTCTTTTTTTGTTTGAATTTTCGATGCGAGTTCGGTTAAACTCAGATTTAGAATTTCCTCCGCTTCCGATTTTGCAAATTCAAATTTGCTTTGAAAGAGTGCATCCGTGATGTCACCGTGTTTGCCGCCCCAACCGTGGTCGGGATATATTTTTGCTTCCCATGCTTTTTTGAACTCTTCTGTTGGATAGTTTTCGAAACTGTTGTTAACGAGTGCATTTGCTGTGGCAAATTTTTCCGCCTCGTTTAGCAAAATATCTGCTTCACGACTCGCTTTTAATGCTTTTTGGTGCGACGGTCCGTGAATATACAACCACACCGCCGGTCTTTCTCCTTTTACTTCCGGCAGCTCCGGATTTGCTTTTGCCAGTGCATCGAAAAATTCGGGTGCTGAGGCGATTTTAAACCGTGGCAAGTTAAGCGGAGTTGAAGTGTTATTCTCACCCTGAATTTCATCGAGACTTTCCCATTGATTGATGAGGTTAGAGTAGTCGATTGCAGGACTCATGTCCCAGTCTGACAGCAACGGAATTGCCGGTGATGTTGTGTTTGGGCTGTAATATTTTGTCCAATCGAGTGAGCTAGAAGCAAGATACTGAGCCGCCTCGGGAAAGTTTTTTTGAAGAGGTGTAAATGCGTTTGCATAATGTCCGGGCGAAAAAACGGTAACGTACGACCCGTCGGGGCTGTACCAGTTATAAAGTCCACGTTCGAACCGGCTTAGCATTAAATTTTTTGTGCCAGCTTTATGCATCATCTGCATCATTTGCAAAGTTCGTCCCGGCACATCTTCGTTCCAATATGTATTGGCGGTGTACCCAAACTGGTCTTTCAGCCATTTTGCCCCGAAATAGAATTGACGAGCCAATGCTTCGCCCGAATACATCTCTTCGTAAGGTTGCGAAAATGTTGAACCGCACGAGATTCTGCCGCTTAATAACATCTTCTTTACCAACTCTTTTTTGTTGGGGTGGCGCCCGATAAACTCTTTTATCATCAAAGCATCTTCCACATCGAAACGATAGTTTTTATCTTTTTGGGCCAGTTCGAACAGGGGAGAGAAGAGCATTGTGTCGCGTTCCAGAATACATTTCTCTGGCGAATCCATCCACGCAATGTCCTGGTGGCTCGAATTCATCAGATAAATAGTTCCGTTGTTTAAAACCGATTCAGAAAGTTGCCGTAAACCACTTACTGTTTTTTGTGCATAGTTGCGTTGTGCGGAGATTGTAATTGTTGTCCCTACCTTTTTGCTGCGGTTTGTAAGTACCGAACTTACAAGTAATTCTGTCGATTCAAATTCTTCGCCAAGCGATTTTACGATAAATAATTTGCCTTTCGAATCACTCAATTCGAACTTTTTACCAATGGCAGAACCGGAGAGTGTAAATGTTCCAACAGCGTTTTCGTTCTCTTCTTTTAGCTGAACAGAACCTTTTTTACCTGCTGAAATATAGTTGAGTGTTTTTCCTGCAAATTGTTTGGGTGCAGCAATATTTGCAGTTGTTTTGCGGTCGCTCTCTTTTAGCGTTAATTCCATTTCCACATCGAAATTTACCGAGTTTTGTAAATACGAAAGTGCATCGTTTGCCTGATAAACAATTATCCACGTGTTCGAATGATTTGCACGTGCTTCAATTTTTATTTTTTGAGGCGAACCTTTTTTTACCTCTTCTGCAGGAACAGTAAGCCACATGTAACCAAAAGCGTCGCCATTTCCGTCGGTTTCAACCGTTGAAAAGTTAAGTTGGCTACCGTTATTGTTTAGTTTCCAACTTTTTTTTGTTGAGGAAGTAATTTCGAAATATTTTTTGTTGTTGAGATAGAGATCGAAAACCTGGCTCTCTGTCGTCAGGTCGAGTGCTGCAATCCACAAGAAACTGACCTTTTTTGGTTGAAAGTTTTTTTGTACAACACCTGTTTCCCACTCAATTGTGGTTTCTCCATTTTTGCAACGTGCAATTACCGATGCTGTAACGTCGGAGCGAAAACTGCCATAGTTAAATTCGTGCTCGCCAATATTTTTACTGAATCCTTCAACCCAGTTTTCCGAGGCTGTTGCAACCTCTGGTAAACTGTTTGTTTGTTGTGCCTGAATAGCAATTTGAATGTTTAGAAATATAAAGAGC
>WGCT01000157.1 GCA_015493625.1 Draconibacterium sp.
AACTATTCTTATTTAATGAAGATTAGAAAACTTGTAAGAAAACTACATCGCGATTTCGGTTATTTTATTGTCGGAATGACTATTGTTTATGGTCTTTCCGGAATATTTCTAAATCATCGTCACGATTTTAATCCCGACTATAAAATTTTTGTTACCGAATTTCAGACTGATTTTAAGGATAAAACAAATTTAACGAAAGCTGAGGTTGAAACTGTGTTGAAACAGCTCGACAGGAAAGTGATTTATAAAAAGCATTATCTGGCAAACAGTGGTGTTGTAAAGGTTTTTATCGAAAATGGAGAGGTGTTGATTAACCCAAAAACCGGTGAAGCAGTTATGAGGAATTTACAACGGCGCCCCATTATTTACGAAATGAACAGGTTGCACACGTCGGCCTTGGGAACGGTTTGGAAGTGGGGGAGCGATTTAATGGCTGCAATACTGATTTTTGTTGCAGTAAGCGGTCTTTTTGTTTTAACGGGGAGACGCGGTTTTAATCGATGGGGCTGGTGGCTAACAGCAGCCGGTTTCATTGTTCCGTTGGTGTTTGCACTAATATATATTTAACTAGTTCTAAAAATTAAAAGGTATGAAAAAGCTATTTGTTTTAACTCTCTTTGCGCTGGTGTTGTTCAGCTGTGGAAATCAAAAGAAAAGTAAAAAAGAGACTGCCGTGCAATCTGCACCAGTAGTAAAAGTTTTATCGGTTGACGATTTACTAATGCAGGCGGCAGACCTTGCCGACAAAGAGATTGTGGTAAAAGGAACAGTGATGCATGTATGTACGCATAGCGGCAAACGCTGTTTTATAATGGGGAGCAACGAAGAGATGACCATACGAATTGAAGCTGGCGATAAAATAGGATCGTTTAGTCAGGAATTAATGGGAAGCGATATTGAAATTACCGGTGTATTACGCGAAGTAAAAACCGATGCTCAAGCTCATAATCCGGGAGAACATATGGACGAACACAAAAGTGAGCACAAGGAAGATAAAGCTACCGAAAAAGCTCATAAAGTAATTGCCGATTCGAATGAGAAAGCGAAAACAATCTATTTTATCGAGGGCATAAAATCTGAGAAATTATAAGTTCAAGGTTACTTCTCTACCGATGCAACTTTTTTGAATCTCAAAGTTTTATGCTTTTTTCAAAAAATGGCAAAAGCAAGTTTTGGGTTGAACGGTGCAACGGCCATTTTCTGGTCTTGTTGGTTAAAAAATATTATTTTGTAATTTAAATTCGTAACTTATTATTCGCAAATAAAAATTGCATTTAATGAAAGTTTTGCTCGAAAATATTAAAGAACTTGTGCAGGTTGAAGAGTATCCTGTTTTATTTAAAGCGGGTTCGGCAATGGCAGAAGTTACCACCATAAAAAATGCGTATTTGATTATTCGCGATGAGGTGATTGAAGATTTTGGTGAAATGTCGCATTTAAAAGATGCGTATGTAGATGACGATATTTTGCTTGAAATCGACTGTTCCAACCGTTTAGTTTATCCCACTTATTGCGATTCGCACACCCATTTGGTTTATCCCGGCTCGCGCGAAAAAGAGTTTGTCGACAGAATTAAGGGTTTGTCGTATGAACAGATTGCTGAGCGCGGAGGCGGAATATTGAATTCCGCAAAACTGTTACACGAAACGTCGGAGGATGAGTTGTACAAAAGTGCAATGGAACGGGTAAGCGAGATGGTGCAGATGGGCACAGGAGCAGTAGAAATAAAAAGCGGTTACGGTTTAAATACCGACGATGAGTTAAAAATGCTGCGGGTAATCCGGCGTATTAAGAACTCGTCACCAATTTGTGTGCGGGCAAATTTCCTGGGTGCACACTCCATTCCTTTAAAATTTAGAGACAATGTTTCTAAATACGTCGATAGTATAATTAATGAAATGATTCCGCAGGTGGCGGCCGAAGAGTTAAGCGACTACATCGATGTGTTTTGCGATAAAGGTTTTTTCTCGGTTGCTGATACTGAACGTATTTTAATGGCGGGAATGAAATATGGATTGCGGCCAAAAATTCATGCCAACGAATTGGGACATACCGGAGGAGTGGAAGTGGGCGTTAAATATAATGCGCTCTCGGTCGATCATCTCGAATATATTGGCGAAAACGAGATAGCAACTTTGAAAAATTCTGAAACCATGCCAACCGTTCTGCCCGGTGCTGCTTTTTTTCTGAATATGAAATTGTCGCCGGTGCGTAAAATGATTGATGCCGGACTTCCGGTTGCGCTGGCATCTGATTATAATCCCGGTTCGTCGCCCAGTGGAAATATGAACCTGATTTCGGCAATGGGATGTATTAAATATAATATGTTACCCGAGGAAGTTATTAATGCAACAACCATAAATTCCGCTTATGCAATGGGAATTAGCGACAGACTTGGAAGTATTGCCCGCGGAAAAATTGCCAGCGTATTTATTACCTCCGAGATTCCCGGCATCGAATATCTTCCCTATTCTTATGGCTCAAATCTTATCGAAACGGTTATTATTAACGGTGAAGTACAAAATTTCTGATTTCGTTTTATTGGGAGTAAATCATTTTTAAAAATGGTTTGAGTTGTTATTTTGCAAAACTTGTTTGTAAAATTAGGTTGCTGTTTGTGTCGAAACGATATTCAATCTGTTTAAGCTTTCGGAAATTGAAAAGCTATTTGAGAGTGATAACCATTTGATAGTTAAATATTAAATAAAGAGATATACTTGTGAGAAAAATAATCGAGTGCGTTCCAAATTTCTCAGAGGGAAGAGATTTGGCAAAAATAAAAGAGATAACCGATGCCATTGAATCGGTGCAAGAGGTGAGTTTGCTGGATGTTGACCCCGGTAAAGCAACAAACCGGACAGTTGTTACATTTGTTGGTTCTCCCGACGATGTAATTGAAGCGGCCTTTAGAGGAATACAAAAAGCAGCTGAAATAATTGATATGAGCCGGCATTCGGGCGAGCATCCTCGTTTTGGTGCCACCGATGTTTGTCCGCTGGTACCGGTGGCAAATGTAACAATGGAAGAGACGGTTGAGTACGCACGTAAACTTGCAAAGCGAGTGGGTGAGGAGTTGGGAATTCCTGTATTTTGCTATGAGTTTGCAGCATTTGTTCACAAGCGACAGAGTTTGGCAAATTGCCGGTCGGGTGAATACGAAGCATTAAAAGAGCGCATTTCAACAAAAGAGTGGAAACCCGATTTTGGAGCTGAAAAGTGGACCGATAAAGTTGCTCGTTCTGGGGCTACAGCAATTGGTGCCCGTAACTTTCTGGTTGCCTATAACATTAATTTGAATACTACATCAACCCGGCGTGCCAATGCAATTGCATTCGATGTACGCGAGGCGGGCCGGGTAAAACGAGAGGGGAATTCAATAACCGGGAAAGTGGTAAAAGACAAAAACGGCGAGCCGGTTCGCATCCCCGGAACATTGAAAAAAACACGGGCAATTGGTTGGTATATCGAAGAGTACGGAATTGCACAGATTTCAATAAACCTTACCGATATTACCGTAACTCCTGTTCATATTGCTTTCGATGAGGTTACCGAAAAAGCACGAGCACGAGGAATTCGTACTACCGGCTCCGAATTGGTCGGATTAATTCCATTACAAGCCATGCTCGATGCCGGAAAATATTTTCTTCGTAAACAGCAACGTTCAACAGGAATTTCAGATGAAGAGATAATTAAAATAGCGATTAAGTCGTTGGGGTTAAACGAACTAACTCCTTTCGACCCGAAAAAGAAGATTATTGAATATTTGATTGAGGAAAATAGAGGCGAGAAATTAATCGACCTCACTTTAACCCGTTTTAACGATGAAACGGCGTCGGAATCGCCGGCACCGGGTGGAGGTTCAATTTCGGCATATGTTGGTTCGTTGGGGGCGGCACTCGGAACAATGGTAGCAAATCTTTCGGCACACAAACGCGGCTGGGACAACCGTTGGGAAGAGTTCTCAAACTGGGCAGAAAAGGGAAAGTATTATCATACTGCTTTACTAAATTGTGTTGACGAAGATACCGAAGCATTTAATAAAATAATGGCTGCTTTCGGAATGCCAAAACTAACGGAGGCGGAGAAAACAGAGCGAAAAAAAGCTATTCGCGCAGCTACTAGAAATGCTATTGAGGTTCCGTTAAAAGTGATGCAGTTGGCACATGACTCGATGGAAGTGATGCAGGCAATGGCCGAAATAGGGAATCCAAATTCGGTGTCGGATGCAGGTGTTGGTGCTCTCTGTGCACGAACAGCTGTTGAAGGAGCTTATTTAAATGTGAAAATAAATGCTGCCGGTTTCGACGATTCAGGGTATTTAACTTCTGCAATTGAAAAGGCCGAAAAACTACTTGCAGAAGCAAAAAAGAGCGAAGCAGAGATTCTTAAAATGGTTTATAAAAAAATGAACGGATAGTTTTGCTTATTCCTTTAGGTATTCGATTCAATAT
>WGCT01000158.1 GCA_015493625.1 Draconibacterium sp.
GTCGAATGCCGGACACATAATAAGACTGGCACACAATGTTGGGGCAAAAAAAGTGCTTTTTGTAAACACCGAAGCAAATTTCAGAGCAGCAAAGATTAAAAAAACCGCAGGTTTCTCATTCGAACAAATGGAGTGGAAGTTTATTTCGAAAGCTACTTTCGTTGAGCTTTTAATAAGTGAATTTCGACTTGTTGTTTTGGAAACCTGTGAAGGAGCAAAAAGTATATTCGAATTGGAGTTGCCTGATAAAACAATTTTGCTTGCAGGCAGCGAGTCGCACGGAATTCCTGCGGAGATTATTAAGCAAAGTTTTATGCAAGTCTATATTCCAATGGCGGGCGGTTGTAAATCAATGAATCTCTCTCATGCTCTTTCGGTAGCCACTTTCGAATGGTTTCGACAAAAATTAGATAACTGTTTTTAGTTTCCATAAAAACAATTTGAAAAAACATTTGGAAATCTCAATAGATTTTATCTATCTTTAAAATCTAAAATAGCTACTCCATGGTTACTCTAACTCAATTGGAATATATTGTTGCTGTTGACACATACCGGCATTTTGGAAAAGCAGCCGAACACTGTTTTATTACACAGCCAACACTTTCGATGCAAATAAAAAAGTTGGAAGAAGATTTGGAAATCATCATTTTCGACCGCAGTAAACAACCCTTAATTCCTACCGATGTTGGCGCAAAAATAATTGAACAGTCGCGAATCGTTTTAAAAGAGTCGGAGGAGATCGACAATATTGTAAAAGAACACAAGAATCAGGTTTCGGGAATGTTAAGAATTGGAATAATTCCAACACTAGCACCCTATCTGCTACCCATTTTTATTGGAAATTATAAAAAGAAATACCCAAATATTTTTATTAAAGTTACCGAAGCAACCACCGAAAACATTGAAGAGTTATTGAGCAAAGATTTAATTGACGTGGGTATTCTTGTAACTCCGCTTAAACAGGAAAAAATAATTGAAAAGCCCGTTTTTTATGAGGAGATGCTTATTTATGCAAACAAAGGCCACGCACTTCATTCGCAAAGAGAAATATTGGTAAAAGACATTGCCACACCCGAAATATGGTTGCTTAGCGATGGCCACTGCTTTCGCGACCAGGTAATAAATCTCTGTTCGTATGTAGGAACCGAAGACAGCGGACTACCATTTCATTTCGAAGCCGGTTCGCTCGAAACCCTTATGAATATTGTTGACCGCGAAGGAGGAATTACATTAATTCCGGAACTGGCAGAAGCTACAATGAGCGAAAAAAGAAAAAGCAATGTTAGGCGTTTTACCAACCTCACACCCTTGCGCGAGGTAAGTTTAGTTTACTCGCGGCACTTTGCAAAACACAAACTCATTAATCTTTTATGGCGCGAAATAAAAGAGTCGATACCACCTGAATTACAAGACGATAACAGGGGAACGATTGTGCAATGGAGATAAGTTTTCCTATTAAAAAAAAATAATTATCTTTGCGCCGCTTATTTGCGGGCGTGGCGGAATTGGTAGACGCGCTAGACTTAGGATCTAGTGCCTTATGGCGTGGGGGTTCGAGTCCCTTCGCCCGCACACAAAAACCGTCAACATTCCAGAAATGGCAAATGTTGGCGGTTATTTAATTAAAGACGGTTGAATAAAAAATATCATCATGAACATTAGCAAAGAAAATATCGACGATGTAAATGCGCTAATTAAAGTGCTTATCGAAAAATCTGACTACGAAAAAGAGGTAGCAGGAAAACTTAAAGAGTATCGTCAACAAGCCTCTATTCCGGGGTTCAGACCTGGAAAAGCTCCGGCAGGACTTATTAAAAAACGCTATGGAACAGCCGTTTTAGTTGATGAAGTGAATAAAATTCTTTCAAAAAAATTATCACAATATCTTGTTGAAGAGAAACTGAATATTCTGGGAGAACCTCTTCCGAACGAAGAACAACAAAAATCGATTGACTGGGAAAAAGATGAGAATTTCGAATTTGTTTTCGATATTGCTCTGGCTCCCGAAATTAACATTTCGCTCGATAAAAGAAGCAAATACAATTATTACAAAATAGCTGTTTCCGACGAAATGATTGACGAGCAGGTTAAGAACGCTGCCATGCAACTGGGGCGAAATGTTCCGGTTGATGTTGCCGTTGAAAACAGCACCGTTCGCGGAAACTTTGTACAGCTCGATGCCGAAGGGAATGAAGTTGAAAACGGAATTAAACCCGAGAATGTAGCTGTTGCCGTTGATATGATGAAAGACGAAGAGATTAAAAACTCGTTTATTGGTTGTAAAAAAGACGACATCATTATTTTCGACCCCGTAAAAGCGTTCGAAAACAGAGTTGAGATTAGCCATATGTTAAATATTTCGAAAGAAGAAGCCGAAGTATTAAACAGCGAATTTAGATTTACCGTTACCGAAATTCTTCAATTCGAAAAAGCAGAATTGAATGAAGAACTTTTCAAAGAACTGTATGGCGAAGAGAACGACATAAAAACAATGGACGATTTCAGAGCAAAAGTAAAAGATGAGATTGCTGCCGGATTGGTACAATCATCCGACTACAAATTTGCTATCGATACTCGCAACACCCTAGTTGAAAAAAGCAAAATGCAATTACCCGAAGCATTTCTGAAACGTTGGTTAATTGCAGTAAACAAAGAGTTAACCGTTGAACAGGTTGAAAGCGAATTCGATGCTTTTATTAAAGATCTCGAATGGCAACTTATTAAAGATAAAATTGGCGAAGAGAACGATATAAAAGTTACTCCGGAAGAGGCCAACGATTTTGCAAAACAGATGGCCCGGGCACAATACAACCAATACGGAATTTACGATATTCCCGACGAACAACTCGACTCGTTTGCTAAAATGCTGATAGAGAAACCGGAAGACAAAGAACGTATTTACAAAAAGCTTTTCGAAGATAAAGTGGTTTCTGTTGTAAAAGAGAAAGTGTCGATTCAAGAAAAAGAGATAAGTCAGAAAGAGTTCGACGAAATGATGAAGTAAACTCTTTCGAAAAGAAATATTTTGCTGAAAGAATCAGCAAGCAACTTTTTTGTAACTTTGTAATTCGTTTTTTTAACGAACTTTGCAAAGTTACTTTTTTTTAAAGTCAAAATTATTATCACAATGGAGAACAACAACGAATTTAATAAATATGCAGTTAAACACGCAGGCATCAGTAGTATAACAATGGACCGATATTCATCGGTTTACGGAAACTATATTTCGCCAACCATTATTGAAGAACGCCAGTTGAACGTAGCTTCTATGGATGTTTTTTCACGATTAATGATGGATCGTATTATTTTTCTCGGTGTACCAATCGACGACACCGTTGCCAACATTATTCAGGCACAACTACTTTTTCTGGAATCGACCGACCCTACAAAAGAGATTCAAATCTATTTTAACTCTCCGGGAGGCTCGGTACATGCAGGATTGGGAATTTACGACACCATGCAATATATAACTGCCGATGTAGCAACAATTTGCACTGGAATGGCCGCTTCGATGGCCGCAGTGCTTTTAACCGCCGGGACAAAAGGGAAACGCTCGGCATTGAGACACTCGAGAGTAATGATTCATCAACCAATGGGTGGCGCTCAGGGACAAGCATCTGACATTGAAATAACAGCCCGCGAGATTAAAAAAATTAAAAACGAACTTTACGCAATTATTGCCGAACACTCGGGGCAACCAATCGAACAAATTGAAAAAGATTCGGATCGCGACTACTGGATGACCTCGGAAGAGGCAGTAAAATATGGAATGATTGATGAAATATTAGTTCGTAATAAAAAGTAATGGCAAAAAAAATTAACACCGATAAATGTTCGTTTTGCGGGCGCGAGAGAAAAGAGGTTGACCTCTTAATTGCCGGAATTAGCGGGCACATTTGCGACCGGTGTGCCGAACAGGCTCACTCTATTATTCTCGAAGAGATAAAAAAAGAGAGCTCCTTCGACCTCAATTCGGTTAAACTTTTAAAACCCCGCGAAATAAAAGAATTTGTCGATCAATATGTTATCGGGCAAGATCAGGCGAAAAGAGTTTTAGCCGTTTCGGTTTACAACCACTACAAACGACTTACTCAACGTATCGACGACGACGAGACCGAAATAGAAAAATCGAACATTATTTTGGTAGGAGAAACCGGAACCGGAAAAACATTGCTGGCACGAACAATTGCCCGTATGTTACACGTTCCGTTTACTATTGTCGATGCAACAGTACTAACCGAAGCCGGTTATGTTGGCGAAGATATAGAGAGTTTATTAACCCGGTTATTACAAGCGGCCGACTACGACGTGGAAGCCGCACAACGCGGAATTGTATTTATCGACGAAATTGATAAAATTGCGCGGAAAAGCGACAACCCATCAATTACGCGCGATGTTTCGGGCGAGGGCGTTCAACAAGGACTGCTAAAATTATTAGAGGGAGCAATTGTAAATGTTCCTCCACAGGGCGGACGAAAACATCCGGAGCAAAAACTTATTCCGGTCGACACTAAAAATATTCTCTTTATTGCAGGAGGTGCTTTCGACGGAATTGAACGGAAAATTGCAAACCGTTTAAATACAAAAGTTATAGGATACAGTGCTGCAAAAGAAGCCGACCGCATTGAACGCGAAAATCTTTTGCAATATATCTCTCCTCAGGATTTAAAATCGTTCGGACTAATTCCTGAAATTATTGGCCGGTTGCCTGTGCTTGCACACCTCAACCCACTTGACGAAAAAGTGTTGCGAAACATCTTAACCGAGCCTAAAAACTCAGTAATCAGACAATATAAGAAATTGTTTAAGATTGATGGAATTAATCTCGAATTCGGAGAAGATGCACTGCAATATATTGTTGACAAAGCAATTGAATTTAAATTGGGGGCCCGCGGATTACGGTCTATTTGCGAAAGCATAATGAACGATGCCATGTTTGACGCTCCGTCTGAAAAAATAGACAGTTTATTTATCTCGAAAGAGTATGCCGAAGGAAAAATAGACCGGTCGATAATTAAGCAACTTAAAGCAAGTTAATAATACAGATACCGGATTGTGTCCGGTATTTTTTTATCCTGAAAGAAACAAAACTTTATTATGAAAAAACCGATACTTCTTACCCTGCTTTTATCTTTTAGTTTATCACTCTTTGCTCAAATAGATGTTCTGAATGAATCGAAAAGTGATTTCGACAACCGAATGAAATGGTTTACCGATGCAAAATACGGAATGTTTATCCATTTTGGATTGTACAGCCAGTTGGCCGGCGAGTGGAAAGGGAAAAACTACGACGGTTACGCCGAATGGATAGAGGCAAATGCCGACATTCCCTCGCAGGTTTATGCAATGCTTACGGCAACTTTTAATCCCGTAAATTTCGATGCCGATTTTATTGCAAAAACCGCAAAAGAGGCCGGAATGAAATACATTGTTATAACTACCAAACATCACGAAGGATTTTGTTTATGGGATAGTAAATACACTACTTTTGATGTTGCCAGCACACCGTTTAAAGGACGCGATATTTTGGCCGAACTAAGTACTGCCTGTAAAAAATATGGTCTTCGGTTTGGCACCTATTATAGTATTATCGACTGGCATCACCCATCGCAGGAACGTAATATCGATTATAGCAAAAATCAAATGCGTTGGAGCAATATTCGAATGAAATCGGGCAAAAAAGCAGAGTATATTGCCTACATGAAAAACCAGATTAAAGAGCTGATTGAAAATTACGATACCGACATTATTTGGTTCGACGGCGACTGGGTTTATTGGTGGGATATGGCCTCGGGCGAAGATTTATACCGGTATATTCGCAAATTAAAACCAAGTATTATTATAAATAACAGGGTTGCAAAACGTTCAATTTTCAAAAAAGATTTTGGTACTCCCGAACAGGAACATCTCTCGAAAGTAGTAGATTATAATTGGGAAGCCTGCTACACAATGAATAATTCGTGGGGATTTAAAAAGAGCGATACAGATTGGAAAGATGCTGTTACAGTTTATAATAAACTGGAAGAGATTAACTCGAACGGTGGAAATTTATTGTTGAATATTGGACCAAAAGGCGATGGCTCGGTTCCCGAAGAGTCGGTAAAAATTTTATTGGAAGTTGGGAAAAAATTAAAGAGATAGAGATCTTTACTTTAAACAACTTCAATATTTATGTATTGAAG
>WGCT01000159.1 GCA_015493625.1 Draconibacterium sp.
AATTAAATCAAATCTATTTTTTTCTGATTTTATAAAGTCTTGAAACGAGCTGTTTTTTATCGAAATTCGCTCTCTCCAATGCGAATTTTTAGCATTTTCAATGGCTTCGCCGGCTGCAGCTTTATCAATTTCAACACCCACAATTTGCGCTTTGGTACGTTGTGCCATCATCAGTGCAATTAATCCGGTGCCTGTACCAATGTCTAAAACCGAAGTTACATTATCAACGTTTGTCCACGCACCGAGCAAAACGCCGTCGGTGCCCACTTTCATCGCCGAGTTTTGCTGAACAATTTTAAACTGTTTAAACTGAAAATAGTTGTTTGCCATAATTAACTTACCCGGCTTTTAAAATATACCGAGAAACAAAAATATAAAGTTATACAATTACCGATGTATATTGGAATGAAAAAAAATGTGGGATTGTACATACCCTTTACAATTCACAAATTAGCAATATTGTTAAAACAGGATACTAAAGGACAGCAAAATTGGGCATTTATTGTTATTTTGTATTGTAATTTAGAAAAAATAAAATGGCTGAAAACAGAAGTATATTTGCCGGTTTCCCGGATGAGAAAGAGTTGTTGGAATGGTATAAAACGCAACCACAACAAGCCGTTCCCAATATTAACGGGCACATTCATACGCCGCACTCATTCAGTGCATTTTCCAAAATAGGACAAGCATTTGAGCTGGCGAAAAAAGAGGGTGTCTCGGTGTTGGGAATCAACGATTTTTATACCACCGACGGTTACAACGAGTTTGCAGAACTGGCCATTAAGAATAAGATTTTCCCATTATTTAATATTGAATTTATGGCACTGCAAAACGATTTGCAGGAGGCCGGAATTCGTGTGAACGACCCGAGCAATCCGGGACGCACCTATTTTAGTGGAAAAGGATTGCGGCAGCCGGCAAAAATGAGCGAGGCTTCGCAACAGAAAATTAAGAACTTGCAAAAAGAGAGTAACCACCAGACTTTTGAGATGGTAAAAAAACTGAACGCTTTTTTTGCTGAAAACAACATCGACATTCAGTTTGATGCTGCCGAAGTTCAGGCGCGACTGGCAAAAAATCTTTTTCGCGAGCGACATATTGCACAGGCAATTCGTATTGCAGTGTTCGAAAAAGAGACAACAGATTTAGGGCGTGCAAAGCTTTTAAATGCTATCTTTTCAGGAAAAGAGATAAAATCGGCCATCGACGATGTGGCGGGGTTGGAAAACGAAATTCGCAGCAACCTGTTAAAAGCAGGCGGTGCAGCATTTGTTCCCGAAAGTCCAAAAGCTTTTCTTTCGCTCGAAGAGGTTATGGAAATTATTATCGATGCAGGTGGAATTCCGTGCTACCCGGTTTTATTAGATTTTGGCAATGGAAATTTTACCGATTTCGAGGGCGATAAAGAGAAGCTTTTACAAACATTAAAAAGCAAAAATGTGTTCAGTATCGAATTGATTCCGGGACGAAATAATTTCAATATTTTAAAAGATTTTGTAACCTTTTTCAATAAGAACGGATTTGTAATTACCTTTGGAACAGAGCATAATACTCCAAAACTCGACCCAATTAAAATTAATTGCGGCGGTGGAATAGATTTAGACGACGAGCTGAAACAAATAAATTACGAGGGTGCTGCGGTGGTGGCGGCCCACCAGTATTTAATTGCAAAAGGGAAAGAGGGATACCTGAAAAACGGAGTTGCAAAAATTGAAGAGAAAGAGCATTTTATTGAGTTGGGGAAAGCGGTAATTGCAAAGTTTAGCACCGTACTTTAGTGCGGTGAGTAGTTTAATATAAAAAAGTTTGGCTTTAGCCATTAATTAAAAAATTGAAGGCTAAAGCATGGTGTAAAATAAAAATACAATGAACAAAGAAATTAAAGATTTAATAGAAATTTCGAGGTTTTACGGACAGAATAAAGAGTACGTAATTGCCGGCGGTGGTAACACTTCGTATAAAAACAAAGAGCAACTCTGGATTAAAGCAAGTGGCGTTAGTTTGGGTGAAATCGATGAAAACGGATTTTGTGTTCTCGACCGTGCAAAACTGAGTGAAATTCCAAATCAACAGTTTTCTACCGATGCAACAAAGCGCGAAGAGGAGGTGAAAAATGCACTTCTTAATAGTCGCGTAAATCCCGAATCGGGTTTGCGTCCGTCGGTAGAAACTTCGCTGCACAACCTATTCGAAACCAGTTTTGTTGTTCACACTCACTCTACTTTGGTAAACGGGTTAATGTGCAGCAACCAAGCCGCCGAAAAAACACTGGAGATTTTTGGCGAGGAGGTGCTTTTTATTCCAACTACAAATGCCGGATATACTCTGTTTGTTATGGTGTCGAATGAGATTGAAAATTACAAAGCAAAATTCAATAAAGAGCCGCAAATTATCTTCTTACAAAATCATGGAATTTTTGTGGCAGCCAATTCCATCGAAGAGATTAAATTAATTTATGCTGAAGTAAAAGAGAAGTTAATTGGTGCTCTTAAACATTTTCAGGAGCAAAAAGAGATTGCAGTTTCGGAGAAAATGACCGAAGTTTTACCGGCAGTAAGAATGTTGCTTTCAGACGAAAAACTTAAAGTTGCCTCGGCAATCAACAGCTCGTTGATAAGCAATTATATTTCGGATAAAACAGCTTTCGAAAAAGGGATTGAAAAGCCATTAAACCCCGACCAAATGGTTTATTGCATGTCGGAATATCTGTTTATCGATGATGGTACAGCAGAAAGTATTATCGACGAAATAAAAATAAAAATAGCCGATTTTAAAACACGCAAAGGAGCAGTTCCGAAAATTATTTTTATTCAGAATGAAGGAGTAATTGTTGCTGAAAATACAGCTGTTTCTGTGGAGTATTTAAAAGATATGGTAAACGATTTTTGCCAGATTGCAACGCTTACCCAAAACTTTGGTGGTCCGTCTCCAATGACCCCCGATGAAATTAAATTTATCGAAGACTGGGAGGTTGAAAACTACCGTAAAAAGATTTCGCTGGGCGGAAAAGCGCAGGGACGAGTTGAAAATAAGGTGGCAATTGTTACCGGCGCAGCACAAGGGTTTGGGGCCGGAATTGCAGATTTGATGTTTTCGGAAGGTGCAAACGTAATTGTTGCCGACCTCAACGAAGAGAAAGGACGCGAGTTTGTAGCCGAGTTAAATTCAAGAGAAACAAAAAACAAGGCACATTTTATTCGTGTAAATGTTGGCGATGCCGAGTCGGTTAAAAATCTCGTTCAGCAAACTGTAATACAATTTGGCGGATTGGATGCGATGATTTCAAATGCCGGAATTTTGCGTGCCGGCAGCCTCGACGAAATGGAACAGGCAACTTTCGAACTGATGACGAAAATAAATTACACCGGATATTTTCTCTGTACAAAATATGCACAGCCGGTAATGAAAATTCAGAATAAATACAAACCCGGTTATTATATGGATATTATTCAGATAAATTCGAAATCGGGATTAAAAGGGAGCAATAAAAACTTTGCTTACGCCGGTGGTAAATTTGGTGGAATTGGTTTAACACAGTCGTTTGCACTCGAATTAATGCCGCATAATATAAAGGTAAATTCAATTTGCCCGGGTAATTTCTTCGACGGGCCACTGTGGAGCGACCCCGAAAATGGATTGTTTGTACAATATCTGAATGCAGAAAAAGTTCCCGGGGCAAAAACAATTAACGATGTAAAAGCGTTTTACGAAGCACAGGTTCCTGCCGGCAGAGGTTGCACCGCCGAAGACGTGGCAAAAGCTATTTTTTATGTCATCGAGCAGGAGTACGAAACCGGGCAGGCAGTGCCGGTAACCGGCGGGCAGAATATGTTAAAATAATAGATAAGTAGTGAGAAAGAAGTTGAGAAAAAGTATTTAGAACGTCATTCCGTCCATCATTTGACGGATTCGGA
>WGCT01000160.1 GCA_015493625.1 Draconibacterium sp.
AACCCATTGTTTTAAAAGAACAGGTTATAAATGTAATGGTTTAAATTATTTCTCAAAAAAAACAGTAAAATCAATTGCTTTCTGTATCTTTTCAACGAAATTGATTAAAAACAGGTTAAGGTAACAGATAAACAGATAAAAAGTAATTGTAAATAATGGCTAAAAATATCTCAGTAATATTACTTCTTCTGTTTTTGGGAATTGGGTCGAATGTTCGTTCCCAGATACTTAAAAATCACCGCGATTCGATAGACAATGCGATTGATTTAAGTAGGTTTTTAAGCGAGCTACACGGGTTTTGCCCATTATTTCGCCCATAACCGAACCTGCAGTTGGCTATGGTTTGGCAGGTGCCGGATTATATTTTATAACCAAAGAGAACAATGGAGCTAAAACCTTTAAAAAACCAGACGTAATTGGAGTTGGCGGTGGGTTCACTCAAAATGGAACCTGGTTTGCCGGTGGTGGCTATTTTGGTTTTTGGAAAAACGACAGGCTTCGTTATCGGGGAGCAATGGGCTATGGCGACATAAACCTGACCTATTACCGCCCCGAGAGCTCCTTAAATCCTAAAAAATCGGAAAAGTTTAATACTACCGGATTTTTATTTCTGCAACAAGCTGTTTTACGTATGCCGGAAAGCAATTTTTTTGTGGGAGCTAAATATCAGCTCGCCCACGTTAACGTAAATTTTTTAAAAGATGCTACTATCCCCGATATCGACCCGAAAGACTTTGATATGTGGAACAGTGGCATTTCGTTAATAACGGAATACGAAAAATTCGATAATATTTTTTCACCTACCAGAGGAATGAGAATTCATTTAAGCTACGACCAAAATCTTGAAATTTTAGGAAGCGACAGGAATTGGGGAACGGTTAACTTTTTTTCCTACTTCTATTTTCCGGTTACTAAAGTTTGGATACCGGCGCTTAGAGTGGCATCGCGAATGGCAACCGGAAACACCCCGTTTTATGCAAAGCCGTTTATTGAATTGCGCGGAATACCGGCAATGCAATACCAAGGCGATATAACAGCAATTCTGGAAACAGAACAGATGTTAAACATTAATGGCCGGTGGAGTTTAGTAGGTTTTGGTGGAATTGGCAACACGTTTCGCGAGCAGAACGACTTTAAAGCCGGCAAACTGGTGTGGAATACCGGAGCCGGTTTCCGGTATATGATTGCACGACTATTCGGGTTGAAAATGGGAATGGATATCGCAAGAGGTTCCGAAGAGTGGGCTGTGTATATTGTATTCGGCTCATCGTGGTTAAAATAAATGCCCGAACCGGTTTACAACTATACATAAAAATTTCTTCTGCCTGCAAAACTGTAAAATCGGGAAAAGATGTAACAGGATAGCAATATAAAACAGAAAAGTACTTCATTAGATTTATTGGTTGTTAATTACTTGTGGCAATTAAATTGATACTGCCATTTTATTTTAAACCGGAATTCATATTTTTGCATCGTTTGGGTACAAATTTATACCAGTAAAAGTTTTTAAAACGACTATGACAAACCGGTTTTACAAACGAAGTTTTTCCTTCTTCTTTGTTGTTATTGCAGTTACAGTTTCTGTGGCTGTTTATGCACAGTCCGACTCGGCTCAAAATGGGTTTCAAAATAAAATTAAATACAACTTAAACGAGCTACAACAACTCTTGCAACTAAACGATACCGTAGTTCTTAACGGCACATTTCAATACAATAAAGTTGAAAATATTGATATTGAATTGCAAAAATTAAACCTTCCTGTTTTTAAAGAAACAGCGCCGAAAACAGAGTTGTATTACCAAACTTTTAACTGGCTAAACCTTGCCGACAAACAAAACTTAATTCGCACATTTACCTTTTACGAAGAAGAGTTCGAAAAGAGATTAAAAGAGGCCGGACTGCCAGCTGATTTTAAATATTTGGCACCCGCACTTTCGGCAATGAACCGGGAAGCTGTTAGTAAAGAGAGAAAAGCAGGTGTCTGGCAACTCACTCATTTCCAAGCCTTCTTTAACGGATTAAATGTTACAAAACTTATCGATGATCGATTCCCGGTTTCGTTGGCAACAACTGCCGCTGTGGCACAATTAAAAAAGAATTTTGAACTGTTTAACAACCTGAATCTGGCAGTAGCTGCTTTTTGGATAGGAGATGTAAATGTTAGAAATGCGTTGCAACTTGCAACTGAAAACAGTGAAAACATAACCCGTTACCTGCCAGAAAATTACTTCGAAAATGTGGCGGCTTTTCAGGCAACTGCACTGTTTTTAAGCAACAATAAGTTTATAGCAACAAATAATCCTGCAATTGCGAAATTGGAAATAGATACCGTTACAATACGACGGCAAATGCATTTTCAGCAAATTTCGCAGGCCATACAAATTCCTGTGGGAAAGTTGCAGTTTCTCAATCCACAATACCGGTTCTCAATTATTCCCGGAGACGAAAAACCGATGCAACTTATTTTGCCAGCCGGAACAAAAAAGCTTTTTACACAAATGCTCGACTCTATTTACAACTGCTACGATTCTACGCTTTTCGTACCGGTAACTCAAAAAATTGAATACCCACCTTCGCCAAACCGTCAATATCTACACGAACCGGTAAAAGATTTGGTTATTGAGGGGAAAACAAAAATTAAATACCGAATAAAATCGGGCGATGTTTTGGGAATTATTGCCGAAGATTTTGATGTGCGGGTTGCCGATTTAAAATATTGGAACAACATATACAACGAACGAAAAATACGGGCAGGAAACTACCTCGATATTTTTGTCGACACCGACAAAGCAGATTACTATTTAAAATTAGCCGGCAACTCAAATATAAAAAGCAGCCGCAAAACAAAGCAGCCGCAAAAACAGTTAAACACACATAAAATAATCATTCCCCAAAATGCAAAAAGAGTGGAACACATTGTTAAAAGCGGCGAATCGCCCTATACAATTGCAAAAAAATATAAAGGTGTAACGCCCGACAATATTCTGGAGTGGAACAACATCGACAATGCACGTAAAATTCAAATTGGTCAGAAACTAATTATTTATGCCCGATGATGAATCCTAAAAAAATATTACTGTTTGTTTTAGCCGTTTTTCTCCTTTTGGCAACAGTTGTTTTTTTTACACCTGCCGATGGAATTAAACTTGGCAGCTTCACGTTTCATATGCCCACTTTTAAAGAGATGTTTCATCATACGGGAGAAGAAACAGTTGACATTTCAAAAATAATTGAGAATAGTTTTAATATCGATTCAATTACAGAGCCGGAAACCGACTCTCTGTTTTTTCATCCGGCTTCGAAAGAGGTAAAACGGGCAAGCTACGATTCCCTCATTCAACATATTAACAAAATAGAGTTGAACAACGAGGCACGCAAAAATCTTATGTGGTTTTTTAATAAACTGAAATTAGACTCAACAGCTCGAATAATGCATTACGGCGACAGTCAGATTGAAGGCGACCGTATTACTGGTTATTTAAGAAATAAACTGCAAGTAAAATTTGGCGGAACAGGTCCCGGATTACGACCGGCAGTTCAACCCTACGACTATGTTTTTAGTGCAATACAAACCAACTCGGCCAACTTTAAACGCTACCCCATTTATGGGAAAGTCGACTCACTTATTAAACATAAACGTTATGGAGTTATGGGTGCTTTTTCGCGTTTCGCCCCGCCGGTAAACGACACTGTTCCGTTTCACGATTCGGTTTTATACCATGCCCAATTAACCATCGAGAAATCGAATATTTCGTACAAACGAACAAAAATTTACAAACGAATGCGCCTGTTTTACGGCAATGCAAAACGTCCGGTTAAATTTCAACTGGTTGTTAAAACCGATACAATTTTAACCAAAACATTGCAGCAAGATTTAGATTATGGAATGATTTCGTGCAAACTTCCTGAAGCAACCGATAAAGTTACGTTGCATTTTACGGGGTACGACAGCCCCGATATTTATGGTGTTGACCTGAGCGATTTCTCGGGAATAACAGTTGATAACATTGCCCTGCGCGGAAGCTCGGGAACGATATTTACAAAATCGGATTTTGCTCATTCGGTGAAAATGTATAACGATTTGAAGCCCAACCTTTTTATCCTTCAATTTGGAGGAAATGTAATGCCGTACATAAAAGACAAAAAAGCAGTAAAACGTTATGGGCGCTGGTTTGCAAGCCAAATAAACCGTTTAAAAAGAGAGTGCCCCAACGCCGCTATTCTGGTTATCGGCCCCAGCGATATGTCGACAAAAGAGAAAGAGAAATATGTTACTTACAAATTCTTGCCCGATGTTGTTGAAACATTACGCGAAGCAGCGTTAAATAACGGGTGCGGCTACTGGGACATGTACAAAGCAATGGGCGGCTTAAACAGTATGCCAAGTTGGGTAAATGCCGAACCACAACTGGCACGCCCCGACTATACTCACTTTTCGGCACGTGGCGCCCGGTTGGTAGCCAATATGTTTTACAACGCCCTTATTTTAGAATACAACAACTATTTGAAAGAGATAAAATGAGAGGTTTAAAAATAAAAATAGTGAATTACCATTCCCAAAAATACCGGCTATATCTCCCGGGAGTTGCCGCTTTTCTGTTGTCTGTTTTTATTTCATCAGGTAGTTTTGCTCAAAACAACTCCTATTTATACCGGGTAAATCAGCACGATTTTATTCGGTACGACTTAAACGAGCTGCACCTTTTTGGCTCCGATAAATATTCGAGTCGATTTTACAATAAGCTCGAAAAAATGATGCAAACCGGAGAAGGGAGAATTAACATTGTTCAAATTGGCGGTTCGCACATTCAGGCAGGCACTTTTTCGGGCGAAATACGCACGCGCCTTCAACAATTAAATGGCGAAATGAATGCCGGATGGGGATTTATGTTCCCGTACCGCATTGCCCGCACCAATTCGCCTTTTGGCTATTACATTCGTTACAACGGCCGCTGGCAAAGTTGCAGAAACATTGAACGCAGGAAAACAAGCAACCTCGGTGTTGGAGGAATTTCGGCAACTACATCGGCACCAAAGGCAGAACTTACAATCCTCCTCGAAGACGAAAACCAACTCGACTACCGCTTTAATAAATTACGTATTTATTACGAAAACCGGAAAGTAAACTATACCGTTTCGGTCGACTCGTCTCTTCTCATAAAATCGACTAAAACCAAAGATTATTTTGAGTTTGAGCTAAATACACACGTCGACAGTTTAGTAATTACCATTCAGAAAAAGAGAAACACAAGTGGTAGTTTTACACTATTCGGAATAACAACCGAGTCGGCACCAAATGGAATTTTATACCACAGTATTGGAGTAAACGGAGCACACATTCCGGCCTTTTTGCGGTGCCAGCTTTTCGAGAAGCAACTTGCCCTGTTAAAACCCGATTTGGTAATTCTCGGCCTGGGCATTAACGATGCTTACGGACGACGGTTTTCGACCGAAAAATTTGAAGCCAATTACGGTGAACTGATTACACGAATCAGGCGGGCAGCTCCCGAGACAGCAATTGTTTTTACTACCAACAACGACAGTTACCTCTACCGTAGATATGTAAATAAAAACGGAATAAAAGTAGAGAAAAGTATGTTTAAACTGGCCGCAAAATACCACACAGGCGTTTGGGATATGTTTGAGGTAATGGGCGGTTTAAACTCAATTGTTTTGTGGGAGAAAAACAAACTGGCACGCCACGACAAAATTCATTTTACTCGTGAAGGATATTTAACGCTGGGCGATCTGTTTTTTAATGCACTGATGAAAAACTTTGAAAACTATATGAATGAAAAAAACAAATTAACAACCGCTGTAACAGAGACAAAGAACAACTAAAATGATGCGTTTTTTGGAAATTATAGGAAACATAAATAGTTCTGAAATACTACACAACATTTTTGTGTACGATAAAACTGCGCCCTTAATTTTTACACGCTTTTTTTTCTGGGCATTTTTTGCAGTTGTTTTGGTGGGATACTCGTTTGTTTACAAAAGCAAAAATCGAAGTGTCAGGGCCGGATATCTATTTCTGGCCAGTCTGTTTTTTTACTATAAATCTAGCGGATTTTTCTTTTTTATTCTTCTTTTTAGTACACTCGTCGATTTTTTTATTGGCAAAGGAATTTACAACTCGAGAAACAGCACAACAAAGAAATTTTTAGTTGCAGCAAGTGTTATTGTTAATTTACTTGTGCTTGCTTATTTTAAATATTCCTATTTTTTTGTCGATAGCGTAAATCTGCTTTTAGGCACCCATCTTAACGTGGTAAACTATCTTGCAGTTTGGGCAAATAATGGAGCCGGCACACATTTTAACGTAAACCAAATTTTGCTGCCGGTGGGCATATCATTTTTCACTTTTCAAACCATTAGTTACTCGGTTGATGTGTACCGGGGCGAAACAAAACCGGTAAAAAACCTCATCGATTTTGGCTTTTATGTATCGTTCTTCCCTCAACTTGTTGCCGGCCCAATTGTTCGAGCATCGGGGTTTATTAAACAAATTTACGAAGACTACCATGTTACAAAAGCAGAATTTGGCTGGGCAATTTTTATGATTCTGAAAGGATTAATAAAAAAGATTTTTATTGGCGATTTTATTGCCGTAAATTTTGTCGACCGTGTTTTTTCCGATCCTATAACTTACTCGGGATTCGAAAATCTGATGGCACTTTTTGGCTACTCGTTACAGGTTTATGTCGATTTTTCGGGCTACACCGACATTGCCATTGGCGTAGCACTTTTAATGGGATTCCGCTTGCCACAAAACTTTAACTCGCCCTACAAAGCAAAAAATGTTGGCGATTTCTGGAAACGCTGGCACATGTCGCTTTCGTCGTGGTTAAAAGATTACCTCTACATTCCGATTGGAGGAAACCGGGGCGGCTCGGTATTTAGCTACATCAGTTTAGGAATAATTTTAGCCATTGTTGTTTTGCTTGCCGGAAAATTTATTTTAGTGCCTATTTTTACAGCTGTTGTACTCTTGTTCGCTCTTTTAGCACGTATCTCGCCAAAAATAAAACGCAGTATCGACACAAACATCAACCTAATGCTGACCATGCTTTTGGGTGGTCTGTGGCACGGTGCATCGTGGCAATTTATTATTTGGGGCGGACTAAACGGAATTGGGCTTGTGGTGTATAAATTCTGGCGAAAAATAAGTCCGTGGGAAAACAAAAACAGTTGGATAACAAATATTTGGAAAATTATCATCACATTCACGTTTATCACTTTTACACGAATTTTCTTCCGTTCCGAATCGATGGAGGTGGTAAACGGAATGATGCACCAGATTACCAACGATTTTAACATTTCGCTTATTCCCGAAATTCTTACTGCATACAAATGGGTGTTTTTAGTTATGTTGTTTGGGTTTGTTATTCACTGGCTAAGCAGCAGTTTAAAAGAAAAAATTACAAACTGGTTTATTGCCACGCCGCTTTGGTTAAAAGCCGTTATTGCAACCGTTGTTGTTATTATTGTTTATCAGTCGGTTTCGTCCGAGATGCAACCCTTTATCTACTTTCAGTTTTAAAAAAAGATGAGTTGCAGAAAAATGGTAAATTTGCTCCAAATTTATAGTGCATGACATTTTTTCCTATTCATAATTTTTATATTGAAAACGCAATTATAAAACCGCTCCGGGAATTTGTTACATCGAGAAACAAAGGTGGAGTTTACGAAGTTATCAGAGTTGAAAACGGAATTCCTGTTTTTATTGAAGAACACCTTTCCCGGTTCTTTCAATCGATTAAAATTGCAAAAAAAACAACACCCTTTTCAAATTTCGAAATTATTGCTTTGGTAAAAAAACTAATAGCCAAAAACGGTATTCAAGCGGGGAATATACTGATTTCGTATGAAAAAAATTTAAAGATATTTTTTATAAAACATAAATACCCTTCGCGCGAAATGGTAAAAAAAGGTGTTTTGTGCGGCATATTAAATGCCGAAAGAGAAAACCCCAATGCAAAAGTTTTACAAACCGAAGTACGAAAAAAAGCCGATAAACTTATTTCAGAAAAGAAACTCTACGAGGTTATTTTAACAAACAAATTGAGAAACATTAC
>WGCT01000161.1 GCA_015493625.1 Draconibacterium sp.
TATATGCGAAGGATAATGCTCAATAAAGGTAACATATTGATATATTTATATATATAAACTCTTTTATTGGCAAAAACAGCTTGTTAAAAGCAATTATAATTTTTACTTTTACTCGCCAAAATTAACACTATCGAGTTAAATATGTCAGATACTATTAAGTTAAGGAAAGGATTGAATATCAAACTAAAAGGAGGTGCAAAAGAGGAGGTGAAAACCTTATCGGCTCCGTTGAAAGTTGCACTGAAACCTACTGACTTCCCGGAACTTACTCCAAAATTAAAAGTAAAAGTCGATGCTGTTGTAAAGGCAGGCGATGCGCTGTTTTACGACAAATATCATCCTGAAATTGTTTTTACTTCTCCGGTAGGAGGGAAAGTTGTTTCGATAAACAGGGGAGAGCGTCGCAGAATTTTGGGAGTAGTTGTTGAACGAGATGAAAATGCAGGTTCGGTTGAATTTGTGAAAGGAGATCCAAGTTCGTTGTCGGGCGAAGAAATTAAGGAGCAACTTCTGAAAAGCGGGTTGTGGCCATTTATTAAAAAGCGTCCGTATGGCACTATTGCCCTTCCCAACGAAAAGCCAAAATCGATTTATATCTCAACATTCGATACCGCTCCGTTGGCTCCCAACTACAATTTTATTTTAAAAGATGAATTGGCAACATTTCAAACCGGAGTAGATGCTTTGGCAAAACTTACCAACGGCAAAGTTAATCTTGGGGTAAACAAAAACTCGGTTTTTACGTCGATAAAAAATGTAGAGATAAACACTTTCGACGGCCCGCACCCTGCCGGAAATGTGGGGATACAAATTCATCATACAGCACCACTAAACAAAGGCGATGTGGTTTGGACCGTTCATGTTCAGGACGTGCTGTTTATTGGCCGGTTGTTCGAAACGGGGAAAGTAGATTTTACTAAAACAGTAGCATTAACAGGTTCCGAAGTTGAAGACCCTAAATATTATAAAACAATTTTAGGAACGCCCGTGTCGGCAATTGCCGACGGTAATTTAAAAGAGGCAGATTATAATCAACGAATTATTAGCGGCAATGTTTTAACCGGAACAAAGGTGGAACCTGCCGGGTACCTTGGATTTTACGACTCGCAAATTTCAGTAATTCCCGAAGGCGACAACTATGAATTTATGGGCTGGGCACTTCCCGGAGTCGATAAATTTAGTGCATCAAAAGCTTTCCTCTCAAAATTATTTCCGAAAAAAGAGTATGTGTTAGATGCCAATCTTCATGGCGGTGAGCGTGCATTTGTTCTCTCGGGCCAATACGAAAAACTGGTGCCGATGGATATTTTACCGGTTCATTTGCTAAAAGCAATTTTAGTAAACGATATCGACAAAATGGAACAACTGGGAATTTACGAAGTAATTGAAGAAGATTTTGCCCTTTGCGAATATGCCTGTACTTCAAAAATAAAAGTGCAGAGCATTTTACGAAAAGGTATTAATACAATGATTAAAGAGTTAGGTTAGCTAACCGAAAATATAGATTACCTATGAAATTTGTAAAAAACTTTTTTGAAAAAACGGAACCACTTGTTCAGAAGGGAGCAAAATACCATTGGCTTTTTTCTGTTCACGAAGGTTTCTTTACCCTGTTTTTTGTTTCAAAAGACACATCGAAATCGGGAACTCATATTCACGATTTTATCGATTTGAAAAGAACGATGGGAATGGTTGTTCTGGCACTTGTTCCCGTTATTTTATTTGGAATGTATAACGTGGGGTTTCAGCATTTTAAAGCCATTGGCGAACTTCAGTCGACCGGCTTTTTTGCCCTCTTTTTTTACGGGCTGTTAAAAGTACTTCCGGTAATTGCGGTATCGTACATTGTGGGATTGGGCATTGAGTTTGTTTTTGCCCAAAAACGCGGACACGGAATTCACGAAGGATTTTTGGTGTCGGGAATTCTTATTCCAATGGTAATGCCCATTGAAACACCACTCTGGATGATTGGCGTAGCAACAGCTTTTGCTGTAATAATAGGAAAAGAGGTATTTGGCGGAACCGGAATGAATATTTGGAATCCGGCACTCATTGCACGCGCTTTTCTCTTTTTTGCCTATCCGGCACAAATGTCGGGGAATTCGGTCTGGGTTGCATTATCGGGCTCCGACAAAGTTGTCGATGCGTTTACGGGAGCCACACCAATGGCCGAAGCAGCAGCCGGCAATACAAACTTTAGCATTGCCGATGCCTTTTTCGGATTTATTCCCGGATCGATTGGCGAAACATCGACTCTGGCAATTTTAATTGGTGCAGTAGTATTAATTATTACCGGAATTGGCAGTTGGAAAATTATGGTGTCGACGGTTGCCGGCGGTGCTGTTATGGGAATTATTCTTAATATTTTTGCCGTAAACGCATATATGGAACTTCCGTTTTGGCAGCATCTTATAATTGGCGGATTTGCATTCGGAGCTGTTTTTATGGCTACCGATCCGGTGTCGGGAGCACAAACAGAAACCGGAAAATGGATTTACGGATTCTTAATCGGATTGTTGGCAATATTAATAAGGGTAATCAATCCGGCCTATCCGGAAGGAATGATGCTTGCCATTTTATTAATGAACACTTTTGTTCCGCTAATCGATTATTATGTTGTTCAGTCGAACATAAAAAAACGATTAAAACGAGTTAAAACTTCTGCATAACTGAAAATTTGAATATTATGAACAGAAACGGTAATACTTACACATTTTTATATGCAGCAGTAATGGTGGTGCTGGTTGCTGCCGTGCTCGCGTCGGTTTCAATAGCCTTGAAACCGCGGCAGAAAAGAAACTACGAAATTGAGAAGAAACAGAATATTCTTGCTTCGGTAAATATTGAAACTACAGCTAAAACAGCCGAAAAAATATATGCCGAAAAAGTTGTGAAAGAATATTTGGTAAACACAAAAGGCGAAGTTATTAAAGGAGACGCATTTAACACCGATCTGAAAAAAGAACGGGCAAAAACACCCGATAAAATGGCCTTGCCGGTGTTCGAATGCCAGACCGACGACGGAATAAAATATGTGCTTCCTGTTCGGGGCACCGGACTGTGGGGACCAATTTGGGGATTTATTGCACTCAATAAAGATATGAATACAATCTACGGAGCAACTTTCGACCACGAAGGCGAAACTCCCGGATTAGGTGCCGAAATTTCAACTCCGGCTTTTCAAAAGCCATTTAAAGGAAAAACAATTTTCGATAAATCGGGGAAACTCATTTCCATTATTGTTGCCAAAGCAGGGCAAAGTGCTCCGGCAGAACATAAAGTCGATGCAATTTCGGGAGGAACAATTACAAGTAAAGGACTTCAGAAAATGCTTTTCGATGACTTTACCAGTTACAAAGCATTCTTAACAAAGAAAAAACTATAAGCGATGAGCGATCCATTATTCTCAAAAAAACATTTAAAACTACTGACCGACCCTCTTAACAGCAGTAATCCAATCACCGTTCAGGTGCTGGGAATTTGTTCGGCTCTGGCAGTAACGGCTCAGCTAAAACCGGCAGTTGTAATGGCTCTATCGGTAATGGCAGTTTTGGCTTTTGCCAATGTAATTATTTCGCTGCTTCGGAATACCATTCCCAACCGCATTCGCATTATTGTGCAGTTGGTGGTTATTGCAGCACTTGTAATTTTAGTCGATCAGGTGCTAAAAGCTTATGTTTACGATGTAAGCAAACAACTATCGGTATTTGTAGGATTAATTATAACCAACTGTATTTTAATGGGGCGTCTCGAAGCATTTGCTCTCGGTAATCGTCCGTGGCCATCGTTTCTCGATGGTATAGGGAATGGCGCCGGTTACAGTGTTATCCTTATTATTGTTGGGTTCTTCCGCGAGCTTTTTGGCTCAGGAACACTTTGGGGATTTCGAATAATTCCTGAAAGCTGGTACATAACCCACGGAGGTTTTTATGCAAACAACGGAATGATGATTCTGCCGCCAATGGCACTCATTGTAATCGGTATCATTATTTGGGTGCAGCGTATGCGCAACCGTAAACTAATTGAAGAATAACAAAACAGATTATGGAAAATTTATTTAACATATTTGTCAAATCGATTTTTATCGAGAATATGGTTTTTGCCTATTTTCTCGGAATGTGTTCGTTCTTGGCTGTATCGAAATCGGTAAAAACTGCTACCGGACTTGGAGTTGCCGTTATTTTTGTTTTAGGAATAACAGTTCCTGTCGACTACCTTTTGGAAAACTATGTATTAAAAGAGGGGGCACTTGCCTGGTTAAATCCCTCGTTTGCATCGGTCGACCTTAGTTTCTTGTCATTCATAATGTTTATTGCCGTAATTGCATCGATGGTGCAACTTGTCGAGATGATTGTTGAGAAATTTGCTCCGGTATTGTACAACCAGCTAGGTATATTTTTACCACTAATTGCTGTAAACTGTGCCATTTTAGGAGGGTCGTTATTTATGCAACAAAAAGAGTTTTTAAACATTGCCGAAGCAACAACTTATGGCGTGGGTTCCGGCATAGGTTGGTTTCTTGCCATTATTGGTGTAGCAGCTATTCGCGAAAAACTTCAGTATTCAAATGTTCCTGCTCCGTTACGCGGACTGGGAATTACGTTTATTGTAACAGGCCTTATGGGACTCGCTTTTATGGGATTTATGGGAATTAAATTATAAAATAAAATTCGTTTCAATGATATTGTTATCAACACAAATTACCGTTATTGTTACCAGCGTGATTGTTTTTTTATTCGTTGTGCTGTTTTTGGTGGGTATTCTGCTTTATGCCAAGAAAAAGTTAATGCCTTCGGGGATTGTTAAAGTTAGCATTAACGATGGCGATTTAGAGATGGAAACCGAACCGGGAGGGACACTTCTTTCGACTTTGGGAAATAATAAAGTGTTGCTTCCCTCGGCGTGCGGGGGTGGTGGAACCTGCGGAATGTGCCGCTGTCAGGTAGAAGAAGGTGGAGGATCAATTCTGCCAACCGAAACCGGCTTTTTTACCAGAAAAGAGCAAAACAATAACTGGCGACTCGCTTGTCAGGTAAAAGTAAAAGAAGACATTCATATTAAAATTCCGCAAGAGGTTCTTGGTGTGAAAAAATGGGAATGCGAAGTAGTTTCGAACAACAATGTAGCAACATTTATAAAAGAGTTTGTTGTTAAACTTCCTGAAGGCGAAACACTCGATTTCAAATCGGGAGGATATATTCAAATTGATGTTCCGAAAATTGATGTCGATTTTAAAGATATGGATATTGACGAAAAATTCCGCGGAGACTGGGAGAAATTCGGAATGTTCAATTTAAAAATGAAAAATCCAGAACCAACCTACCGGGCCTATTCAATGGCAAATCACCCGGCCGAAGGAAATATTGTAATGCTGAACATCAGAATTGCTACTCCACCATTCGACAGGGCTACTAACGGATTTAAAAAGGTAAATCCCGGAATCTGTTCGTCGTTTATTTTTAATCTGAAACCCGGCGATAAAGTTATGGTTTCGGGGCCTTACGGAGAGTTTTTCCTGAAAGATAACGACAACGAGATGATGTTTATTGGTGGTGGTGCCGGAATGGCCCCCATGCGTTCGCATCTGTTCCACATTTTCCACACACTTAAAGAGTCGAAGAAAAAAATTACTTTTTGGTATGGAGCACGTTCGTGGAAAGAGGTTTTCTATTACGACCAGTTCCGCGATATCGAGGAAAAATTCCCAAACTTTACATTTAATCTCGCTCTTTCCGAACCTCAACCCGAAGATAACTGGGATGGAATGGTCGGATTTATTCATCAGGTTATTTACGATAACTACCTTATGAACCATGAAGAGCCCGAAGAGATTGATTACTACATGTGTGGCCCGCCAATGATGAACGACGCCGTTCAGAAAATGTTGTACGATTTGGGCGTCCCCGATGAAAATATACTGTTCGACGACTTTGGAAGTTAGTCGGTAACAGAGTAAAAAAAAAAGAAAACCACTTTTTGTTTAAAGACAGAGAGTGGTTTTTTTCGTTTATACCGGGTTAAAATAATTTAAATTCTGGGTAAAATAGTAGTATGAAAAAAGAAAGGTTTTGTTTAACTTAGGAAACAAAATTATCAATCTAATATCAACCAAAAAATTATGGAACATTCAAGAAGAGATTTTTTAAAGAAAACAGTAACTGCCAGTTCAGCAGCTATTGTTGCCCCCACAATTGTTTCGGCAAAAGTATTTGGCGCCAACGACCGTATTACTGCCGCTGTATTGGGGTTACATGGCCGTGGGAAAAGCCACGTTAAAGCATTCATGGCGCAAGATAATGTTGAGATAAAAACACTGTGCGACCCGGACATGAATGTGCTGTATGACCGCAAAAAAGAGTTTAAAGAAAAATATGATAAAGATGTTGTTTTAGAACAAGATCTTCGTCGTGTTATGGACGATAAAGATATCGATGTAATTAGTATTGCAACGCCAAATCACTGGCATTCGCTTGCTGTAATCTGGGCATGTCAGGCAGGTAAAGATGCCTATGTTGAAAAACCGGGTTCGCATAACATTTGGGAAGGCCGGAAGATGGTAGAGGCAGCCGATAAATACGACCGTATTGTTCAGCATGGTGTACAATTAAGGAGTTCGCCGGCGGTTCAGGAGGCCGTTCAGTTATTGCGCGACGGGTATATCGGCCGGGTATATATGTCGCGAGGGCTTGTTTTTCGCTGGCGGGGCGATATTGGAGATAAAGGATTTTCTCCCGTTCCCGATGGCCTCGATTACGACTTATGGACAGGCCCGGCACCTATGCAACCGTTTTCCCGAAACCTCGTTCATTATAACTGGCACTGGCATTGGAATTATGGAAATGGTGATGTCGGTAATCAGGGAATTCATGAAACTGATTTATGTATGTGGGGATTAGACGTTGGGTTCCCAACACAAATAACATCGATGGGGGGCAAGTTCTTATGGAACGACAGTAAAGAAGTTCCTGAAGTATTAACATCAATCTATCATTACCCCGATGAAGATAAAATTATTCAGTTCGAAGTTCGTCCCTGGTGTACAAACACCGAAGAGGGTGTAACCGTTGGAAATATTTTTTATGGCGATAAAGGAATTTTAGTAGTTGACGGTTACAACAAATACAGTACCTATTTGGGAAAAAACCGCGAACCGGGGAAATCGGGTAGCGACAGCGAAAAAGCGGCTACGGGAATGGCACGAGGTGCAGGTGGCACCGATGCTCACTTCGCAAACTTTATTGAAGCTGTTCGTAAACACGATAAGACAATTTTAAATGGCCCGGTAGAAACGGCGCATCATGCAGCAGGATTGGCACATCTCGGAAATATTGCCTACCGGCTTGGTCGCGTGCTTACCTTTAACCCCAGCACCGAAACATTCGTTAACGATCCGGTTGCCGATAAAATGCTTACACGAAATTATCGAGGCGATTATGTTGTTCCCAGTATTGTTTAATGGCAGTTAAATTCAACACAAATTATGAAAAATAGAAAAATCTTTCGTGTACTTTTTGTTACAATGGTTAGTTTATTACTATTAACTCAATGTGCTAACAAACCAAAAATTGATTTGAAGCAAAATATAGGCGAAAAGAAAGTTGATGTATTCATCGACGGCAAACTTTTTACCTCGTACATCTATCCCAACACGATTAAAAAACCTGTGTTGTGGCCACTTATGTCTCCTGCCGGAAATATGCTTACACGTAGTTTCCCGTTGGCAAATAAACCCGGCGACCGTACCGACCATCCGCATCATGTTGGTGTTTGGTTAAACTACGGAAATGTTAACGGGTTCGATTTTTGGAACAATTCCGAAGCAATAGCACCCGAAAAAAGAGATGGTTATGGAACAATCTATCATCAGTCGGTTGATAAAATTAAAAGTGGAAACGGAAAAGCAACATTGATTACTTCATCGGTTTGGAAATCGCCCGATGGTGAAACAATGTTGAAAGAGCATACTGAATTCGATTTTAGTGCAACCAAGAAATTACGAATAATAGACCGCACAACAACTCTAAAAGCAGTTATCGATGAGGTGAAATTTACAGATAACAAAGAGGGAATGTTTGGTTTAAGAGTGGCTAGGGAATTGGAACTGCCAAGCGATAAACCTCAAAAACTAATGGACTCGCACGGAGTTGTTACTAAGGTTGAGAAAATGGATAACACGCTTGTAAAAGGAAATTACAGAAGTGCCGATGGCGTTGAAGGGATAAAGGTTTGGGGAACTCGTGGTCGCTGGATGGAACTGTTTAGTGAAATAAAAGGAGAGCCTGTGGCAATTGTAATTATCGATAATCCTAAAAATGTTGGCTACCCAACTTATTGGCATGCACGAGGATATGGCCTGTTTGCAGCAAATCCTCTTGGCCAGAAAATATTTACTAAAGGCAAAAAAGAGCTTAACTTTAGGTTGAAAAAAGGCGAGTCAGTTACTTTTAAATACCGGCTTGTTGTTGCGGGGAAAAAACTGACCGATGCAGAAATCAATAAACTGGCCGATGAATATGCAAAAATGTAACGTATTACAATATTTATTAGAATGAAAAACAGTACACGCCGGAGTTTTATACAAAAGAGCGTTATTGCAGGGGCAGGATTATCGTTACTTCATCCTGTTTCGGGAATGGCAGCCTCTGATAAAACAAAAATGAGGTTTGGATTAGTAACCTATCTTTGGGGAAAAGACTGGGATTTGCCCACATTAATAGCCAATTGCGAAGAAACGGGGTTGCTGGGAGTGGAACTAAGAACACACCATGCACACGGTGTTGAAACGAACCTTTCGGCCGGTGAGCGTGCAGAGGTGAAAAAACGGTTTGCCGACAGCCCCGTTACTTGTGTGGGCTACGGTTCAAATTTCGAATTTCATAGTGCCGATCCGGCTGTTGTTCGAAAGAATATTGAAGAGACAAAAGCGTATATAAAACTATGTAACGATATTGGAGCTACCGGAATTAAAGTAAAACCAAACGGATTACCATCTGAAGTTCCAAAAGAAAAAACCATTGCGCAAATTGCGAAATCGCTTGATGAAGTGGGAAAATTTGCAAGCGATTATGGCCAGCTTATTCGGGTTGAAGTGCATGGAAAACTAACGCAGCAAATTCCAAATATTAAAGCGATATTTGAGCAGGTTACCGAACCAAATGTCAAAATATGCTGGAATTCAAACGACCAGGATTTACTGCCTCCCGGACTTGAAGCTAATTTTAATTCAGTAAAAAAATGGTTTGGCGACACTGTTCACGTACGCGAATTAAATATTGGTAATTATCCATACCAGCAGCTTATGAATTTATTTAACAACATAAATTATAGTGGATGGATTTTACTGGAAGCACGAACAAAACCGGTTAACAGAGTTGTGGCAATGAAAGAACAACTCGAGGTTTTTAATAAAATGGTTGGCAGGTCGTATTAGTTTTAAGCCGGTACCAAATTGCACAAAAAACATATTTCACAGGGCAAATCCCTTATTGCTTATCGTTAGTTTTATCGATAGCCATGAACTGTTATACTGTGAAATAGAGAACTGCTTACGGCATTTTAGAAGGAGATGCAGGAATTGCACTTAACCCAATAATACCAACCTAAGTTTACAAAATAATTATATTTGAAAAAACGAAGAAAAAATAAAACGAAGAATAAGGCTGTTAATATCCTCGATCCATTGGGACAAAGACTCCCTTTGTAAGTTGGAGAAAAGACTCGTTTAATCACCTGTCTGGCCAATTGGAACAAGCAGGATCCATCGGTGGTGGTACCAAAGGCGATAAAAGCCGGCATCGGGCTTTACGGTTTTACTAAACCGGGGGAGAATTCATTACTGCCACCTATTGATAAATATCTTACATCGGCTGTTGACAGCTTGCATGGAGATGATAAAAATATTGCTGTTTTAGCACGTGTTTTTAATGAATTGCCATTGGAC
>WGCT01000162.1 GCA_015493625.1 Draconibacterium sp.
TACTGTTTTTTCGTTAATTGTTCGATTTTCAAACTTACAAAATATAATGAAGTAATCTGTAAAAATATAATTACTTTCGGCTCGGGAAAAAAAAGGAAGATTTATGCTCGAAATTTGTGCCATTGCATCAGGCAGTAACGGAAACTGCTACTATATAGGAAACGAAAATGAAGCAGTACTGATTGATGCCGGAATATCGGGGAAGCAGATTCTTGCACGAATGGCAGAACGCGGTTTAAACTCTTCGAAAATAAAAGCTCTTTTTATTACGCACGAACATGGCGACCATATGCGTGGAGCACGCGGCGTTGAGAAGAAGTTACAGATTCCGGTTTACATTACGGCAAAAACCCACAACGGAGCATATAAAAATATGCGTACCAACGTTCCTAAACATTTTACGCCCGGCGATAAAATTACCGTTGGCAATTTCACTGTTTTTACGTTTTTGAAAAATCACGATGCGTCGGAGCCCTGTTCGTTTCGGGTTCGGTATAAAAGCAAAAATGTGGGGGTTTTTACCGATATTGGCGAAGCGTGCGAAAATGTAAAAACGCACCTGCAAAAGTGCGATGCTCTATTTTTAGAGTCGAATTACGACGAGGAGATGCTTTTAAACGGAAGTTACCCCTATTTTCTGAAACAGCGGGTGGCTTCTGAAGTTGGCCATTTGTCGAACGACCAAACATTCGACTTACTAAAAAATCACGCGGGTAAAAATTTACAGTGTGTATTTTTAAGCCATCTTTCGAAAGAGAACAATACTCCGGAGAAAGCGATGGAACGAATGAAGTCGCTGGACTCGTTTAAAATTAAGCTCACTTCGCGTTCTGCCGCAAGCGAGGTTTACCGGTTTTAAAACACGGTAACGTTTTATATCTCCAGTAGATTGTCGCTTAAAGCCTGCAAAGTCTCCTTCTTATTTACGGTTGGTACCAAAACCGAGATGTTGTAGCGGCTTCCGCCATACGAAATCATCCGGATTGGAATTCCGTCGAGCGCATGAAATACTTTCGAAGCAAAGCCTTTTTCTTCCTGAATAATATCGCCGACAATACACACAATCGACATTCCCGAATCGACTTCAACCGTGCCAAATTTCCCTAAATCTTCTCTTATTTCAGAAAGTTTTTGTGTGTTGTCGATGGTAATTGAAACGGCAACTTCCGAAGTAGAAATCATATCGATGGGAGTTTCGTATTTTTCGAAAACGGCAAAAACATTTTTCAGAAAACCGTAAGCATTTAACATTCGTGCCGAGCGAATTTTCACCGCCGTAATTTCATCTTTTGCCGCCACTGCTTTAATTCCTTGCCCGTCGGTTTCTGATGAAATTAAAGTCCCTCCGTCGGTTGGGTTCATTGTGTTTTTAAGCCGTACCGGAATGTTTTGAACACGTGCCGGCAGCACTGTTTGCGGGTGCAGGATTTTTGCTCCGAAGTAGGCCAGCTCGGCCGCTTCGTTAAACGAGAGGTGATCTATTTTTTTTGTGTTTTCAACAAATCGGGGGTCGTTGTTATGGAATCCGTCGATATCGGTCCAAATTTGAATTTCATCGGCATCGATGGCAGCACCAATTAACGATGCGGTATAATCGCTTCCACCACGCTGTAGGTTATCAATTTCGTTGTTGGCATTTTTACAGATAAAACCTTGCGTAATGTAGTAGTTAGCAGCACCAACTTCTTTAATCTCTTTTTTTATGCTTTTCCTAATGAAATGTGTGTCGGCAATTTTATCTTCATCAATTCGCATAAATTTAAGTGCCGGCAACAGTTTTGTTTTGTGCCCGTTTTCCACCATCAACAGCGTAAACAGTTGTGTTGAAATTAACTCGCCCTGTGCCAGTATTGTATTCTCGCCAAGCAATCCAAAACTTCCTGAAGTAAACGACTTAATTGTATCGAAACTCTTTTTTATTACTTTCAATCCACTCTTTTTGTTCTCTTCTGAAGTAAAAAGTTTGGCAATAACCTGTTTGTACTTTGTTTCGAGTTTTCCAATTTCTAAACGCGCGGTTTCTTTATTTTTTTGGTGTAAATATTTCGAAATCTCAACCAGCGAATTTGTGGTTCCCGACATGGCCGACAACACAACAATTTTCTGCTCTCCATCGGAAATCAAATTCATTACCGCTCTCATATTTTCCGGCGAGCCCACCGATGTTCCCCCAAATTTCAGTACTTTCATAGTAAAAAAGAGTCTTCGTATTTAATGATTGTAAAGATGAATATTTTTGAATTATTTTTAACAATCATTCGGGCTATGTAAAACAAATATTAACTTAGCAACAGATTTTTACAACCGACTCAATTGTTTATTTATAACTCAAAATTGTTCTATTATGAAACAACTACTAATCGTTTTGTCTATTGTTACCCTTTTTCAAATCAACGTATCGGCACAAAAACAACCTGCATATTATTTGGTTGCTACTTCGCCGGTAACCATTGCCGATGCTGTAAGTTCTGTTACAACTGCTTTGCAAAGCTCGGGCTTTAAAGTTATTGGTCAATACCATCCGGCCAATTCGGAAAATCTTGCCGTTGTTTGTTATACGCACCCCGGCCTCGAAAAAATTGCACTCGATTTTGCCGATCGTGGTGCTCTGGCAGCTGTTTTAAAGGTAGGTTTTAAAAAAGAGAATAACTCGGTAAAAATAAGTATGATTAATCCGATGTATCTTTTCTACGCCTATTTTGTTGAAAGGGTTGATGTGCACGAGAAAGAGTTGCAGACAATTTCGGAGAGAGCAAAAACGGCAATGAAAAAAGTGGGTAGCAATTTTACCCCTTTTGGTGGCGAACTCAGTAAAAAGGAGCTGCAAAAATACCACTATAAAATAATGATGCCCTATTTTGAAGATGCTGAGGAGTTAAAAGAGTTCGATTCGTTTGAAGCCGGATTAAAAACCATTCGAGAGAATTTAAATACCGGGAAAGGCGACACTAAAAAAGTGTACGAACTAATTTATGCAAATAAAAAAGTGGCTGTTTTTGGTGTAGCTCTGTTAAATGCAGAGGAGGGCGAGCCCAAATTTCTTCCCATTGTTGGCGACGAAAATGTAGCTGCTATGCCGTACGAAATCATCCTTCAAGGAAAAACAGCATCGATTTTGCCGGGGAAATACCGGTTAGCAATTAGCTGGCCTAACCTGTCGATGGGAACTTTTATGAAAATTATGAGTACTCCGGGCGATATTGAAGATACAATGGAGAAGTTAACGGAGTAATACCAGATTAGCCGGTGCTTTATTGCCGGTTTAGTTTTTCTAAAAAGAAGGTTACTACATCTTTTCCCGATGAATCGACTATTCCGATTTGGGGGGCATAAAAAATGGCTTCGGCACCCACTTCGGCTGCTCGCTCTTTTAGTGCTTTTGCATGAAACGGATGATGATTTAGCTCGTCGGCGTTTGTGGGAAAACCTCCTCTTTTTTTATTAAAGACAAAAAACGGAGCCGAGGTATTTTTCATCTGGCACAACAGGTCGAGTTTTTTTCGTATGGCAGTTTCCTGTTTTAGGTTCCGGTTTTCCACCTCTTTAAATCCAAAAGCGCGGGCAATTATTTTCTCTTCGTTCTCGGTTATTTTGTCGGGTAGTTGTAAAAGGTTACTCCATTTATAAATGTCGTAAGTTGCCTGTGTTTCGAAAGCGCCGGCACAGGTTAATTGGGTCGATTCGCGCAGAACCGGGTCGCTGTTTTGCAGGTCGGCCATATCGTCGTTAAATGCCAGCCACAGCGATGTTCCGGCACCTGCCGACCCCCCTGAACATGCTATGCGGGTTTTGTCGATATTGTATTTTTTTGCCTTGTAGCGAATGTATTGTAAGCATCGTTTCGAGTCGTTAAAGCTGGCTAATATTCCGTATGGTGCATCGTTTTGAAACCGGTAATTAATGAGTGCTACAGAAACACCTGCATCTAAAAACCGCACCAAATCTTCCGACGGATAATATTTCGATTTGTCGCCACCAACAAAGCCACCGCCGTGAATGTAGATAACAAGTGGCGT
The DNA here is from genome assembly GCA_015493625.1 of Draconibacterium sp. Lineage (GTDB taxonomy): Bacteria > Bacteroidota > Bacteroidia > Bacteroidales > Prolixibacteraceae > Draconibacterium. Next base: position 4,017 of record WGCT01000162.1, read on the forward strand.
TTGAGTTTCGGATTTTGCAAGCCAAATATCGAACGTGTTTCGTGGGTGTGGCCCGTATTTCTCGTCGACATAAGTTGCCCGGATTCCAACGCGGTTTATCGCCTCTGTTTTTTTCTTTTTTGTATTGCTCACGAATTAAAAAATGATGTGGTGCAAATGTAAGATTATTTAAGGAGATTTTTTTTGTTTTTACTCTGACTTGTATGGTTCATTTTATAATTTGGGTTGGTACAATATTTAAGGAGTATTTAAACTTTTAGGTTGCCAGGCAGGGGAATGCCATGGTATTACTTTTGCCCTATCGGGCTGATTTTACTTTTTTGGAAATTAATTTTAAAAGTTGTGGAAATATACGTTTGAATTTACTATTGTCAGGGATAATTATTAAGATTGCTTCTTCCTCTTTTCTCGTCATTGCAATGACGTTAATTTCAGATATTTGCCACATTAACGAATACTAAAAAAAATAACTTCTTTCGCAAAGCAAGCCCAAACACGTACAATCAATATACAACTGGCGTCATTAGTAGCCTAGCGAAGCAATCTCATATTTTAAACGGACACCAATATTAAAAAATTAATGCCGGATTTGGGTCGACTTTCCTACTCTTTCACAACCGTTTTTGAGATTTTAGCAGATGAATTGTGCAACGTGAGGTAGTATATTTGGGCAGGCAATACAGAAATATCTAGCGGATTTTTAAATTAACTTTACGACCCCAAAAAGCCGGATAGAAATTAATCTGTCCGGCTTTTTGTTATTTTAAAAAAGAATCAGCTATTCAGCTAAAATTTTAATATTTCTAAACCACACATCGTTTCCGTGGTCTTGCAATGCAATAACGCCCGATTTTGCAACATTTGCCCAGTCGGGATTTAACTTTGGAAATTTAGAGTTGGCAACCATTTTTTTCCAATCGTCGGTCCATAAATGGTATTCCAAAACGGTCTTGCCATTTTGCCGGTGCCACACACTTCCCTGATACACTTCAATCTCGATACTGTTCCACTCGCCAGCCGGTTTTGCATTTTGAGGAACTGCCGGAATTAGATCGTACAACGACCCTGCCATGCGGTTTCCGTCTTTCCCAGCTCGTGCATCGGGATGTCGTTCGTTGTCGAGAATCTGCATTTCGGGAGCTGTTTTATAAATTGGCCACCCTTTCACCTCTCTTCCTAGATAGAAGATGCCGGAGTTTCCACCTTTCGAAATTTTCCAATCTAATTTCAATCTGAAGTTCGAGAATTTTTTATCGTATAAAATGTCTCCGCCGTCTTTTGCTCCGGCCTCGCCTTCACCCGACCCTTTACAGTGAAGTGTTCCGTCAACAACTTCCCATCCTTTGGGGAAATCGGGACGGTTGTTTCCTCGCCAACCGGTGGTAGTTGTACCATCAAATAACAGAACCCATCCTTCAGCTTTCTCTTTTTTTGTTAACTGGTTTGGACCAACTTTTTCGTTCGAGCACGAAATTGCAAGCACAAAAACGCTTGCTAGTAAGAGTGAAAATAATTTTCTCATTGTTATAATTTTTATCGATTTAAATTTTTAAAATGAACGTCAACGAAATTACAAAAATTGTTAGAGTATTATTTACAATTTGAAAAAAATATATTGAATTTCGGAAAAACTATTTTTTTGACCCTAAATTCAGATTAAAATTGAAACTTCTTTTGTAAATTCGATTTTTAAATAGAAAATGAAATCAGGTATGAGTAACGCAAAGCCAAAAAAAATTGGAATTTTAACAGCCGGTGGCGATTGTCCCGGATTAAATGCCGCCATTAGAGGCGTTGGTAAAACAGCCATTGTTGAGTACGGAATGGAAGTGATTGGGTTTAACGCCGGATATTCGGGATTAATAAACAAAGATTATATTGAGTTGAAAGAGTCGCAACTGTCGGGAATTTTAACTTTGGGTGGAACAATTCTTGGAACCTCGCGCGAGAAACCTTTTAAGATGGTAAAAAACGGTCAAAAAGACCTGCACAAACCGGAAAAAATTATTCAAACTTATAACGATTTGAATCTCGATTGTGTTGTTTGTATTGGAGGTAACGGAACCATGAAAACAGCCAGTTTACTCGGGAAAGAGGGACTGAATGTTGTGGGAATTCCAAAAACTATTGATAACGATGTTTGGGGTACCGATGTTACTTTCGGGTTCGATTCGGCGGTACAAATTGCTACCGAATCAATCGACCGGCTACATACAACAGCCAACTCGCATCAGCGAGTAATGATTATTGAAATTATGGGCCATCATGCCGGATGGCTGGCACTCTACTCGGGGCTTGCAGGTGGTGGCGACATTATTCTGTTGCCCGAATTGGAATACAATATTCGTTCGGTTTGCAAAAAAATTGAAAGCAGGTACGAAAATAAAAAGCCATACTCGATTGTGGTGGTTGCCGAAGGAATTAAACATCCGAAAGACAAATCGGCAGCAACATATATTGCCGAGGCAATTAATACGTACACCGGAATTGATACCCGCGAAACTGTTTTGGGGTATATTCAACGCGGTGGTTCGCCAACACCAATGGACAGGATTTTAGCGACCCGTTATGGTGCGTATGCTGCCGAAAGTATTGCCAACGGAAATTTTGGAACAATGGTAGCCATAAAAAATAATGAACTTACAAATGTTCCTCTCGAAGAGGTGGGAGGAAAATTAAGTCTGGTAGACCCCAATTTACCACTGGTTCAAAATGCACGGAAAATGGGCGTTTCGTTTGGCGACGAATTTTTGTAGTAGAATTTACTATCAATACTTCGTTAATTTTTTGTTTCTCGCAAAGCCGCAAAGTCGCAAAGGTCTGATTTTTAGTAAATTACGACGATCACTTTATGCCTTGTAATTCTCTGTTTATGAGATATTTATAAAAATGTACCGAACCATTATA
>WGCT01000163.1 GCA_015493625.1 Draconibacterium sp.
CAATTGCTTTTTTAAATGAAGCAGTTTTGCCGGTGATTACACCTCCTTTGGTATATCTTGATTTCATTTTGCCACCATAAACCATGGTGTTTACGCTTTCAACCGAAACGTTGTAAAGGTTTTCAATTGCCTTTTTTATTTGCGGTTTAGTTGCTCTGCGATCGACTACGAAACCGTAACGGTTAAACCGTTCCGACTGAGCGGTCATCTTTTCTGTTACTAATGGTTTTATTAAAATATCCATTTTTTATCGCCTTAAAGTTTTAACGCTTTTTCTAATTTTTGTACCGATCCTTCCAGAAGAACTATAGTTTTTGCATTTAGAATCTGGTAAGTGTTTAACTCAGAAGCAATTACAACCGATACGTCCTGTAAATTTCTGGAGGACAAATATATGTTATTATTTTCGACTGGTAAAACGAAAAGTGACTTTTTATCAGCGATTTGCAGATTACTTTTTATTGCCACCATCTCTTTTGTTTTTGGGGCTTCGAAATTGAAATCTTCAAGCACCAAAATACTTTTTTCGTTCGCTTTATAAGTCAACGCTGATTTTCTGGCTAACTCTTTAACTTTTTTGTTAAGTTTAAAGCCATAGTTGCGAGGACGTGGTCCGAAAACGGTACCTCCACCACGGAAAATAGGCGATTTAATGCTTCCTGCCCGTGCTGTTCCTGTACCTTTTTGCTTTTTGATTTTACGGGTACTTCCCGAAATATCTCCACGTTCTTTCGATTTATGAGTTCCCTGGCGTTGGTTTGCCATGTATTGCTTTACATCGAGGTAAATAGCATGGTCGCTGGGCTCAATTCCGAATATCTGGTCGTTTAAAGTGACTTTTCTTCCGGTTTCTTTTCCTTTAATATCAAGTATGCTTAATTCCATTGCTTCCTAATTATTAAGTATGAACCTTTGGCGCCGGGTACAGAACCTTTTACCACAATTAAATTCTTCTCAGCAATAATTTTTATTACCTGAAGATTCTCGATGGTAATTGTTTTACCACCATCTCTACCTGCCATGCGCATTCCTTTAAACACACGTGATGGCCAAGACGAGGCTCCAATAGAACCCGGTGCTCTTAACCTGTTGTGCTGTCCGTGCGTTGCATCGTTGACACCTTTGAAATTGTGTCTTTTTACTACGCCCTGAAAACCTTTTCCTTTTGAGACTCCGACAACGTCAACGAAATCATTTTCATGAAATACGTTTACATCAATTTCTTGTCCCAATTCAAAAGCTTCCTGGTAGGTGTTTCTAAACTCTACTACTTTACGCTTCGGTGTTACACCGGCTTTTTTAAAGTGCCCGAACTCTGCTTTGGTGGCATGTTTTTCTTTCTTGTCGCCATAAGCAAGTTGAAGCGCGTTGTAGCCGTCGGTTTCTTCGGTCTTCACTTGTGTTACTACACAAGGACCGGCTTCAATCACAGTGCATGGGATGTTTTTCCCCTCAACACTGAATACGGATGTCATTCCGATTTTTTTTCCAATAATACCAGCCATTTTGACTACTTTAAATTATCAAACTTTAATTTCTACTTCAACGCCACTGGGTAATTCCAGTTTCATTAGTGCATCGATTGTTTTTGCGGATGAGCCATAAATGTCGATCAAACGTTTGTATGAAGACAACTGAAATTGCTCCCTCGATTTTTTATTAACGAAGGTTGAACGTAATACGGTAAATACCCGGCGGTGGGTTGGAAGTGGAATTGGTCCGCTTACAACTGCTCCGGTTGTTTTTACTGTTTTTACGATTTTCTCAGCCGACTTGTCAACTAAATTGTGATCGTACGATTTTAGCTTAATCCTGATCTTTTGACTCATAGTGAGAATTTGTTATAATTATTATAATAAATCTGTTCTTCCTTTAACATCATCCAATACTTTCTCGGCAAGTCCTTTCGGCACTTCCTGGTAGTGGCTAAACTCCATCGACGAAGTTGCTCTTCCCGAGGAGAGTGTGCGCAATACGGTTACGTAACCAAATTGCTCTGCCAGAGGAACTTTTGCACTAATAACTTTTGCTCCTCCTTTATCTTCCATTCCGGCAATTTCTCCGCGACGACGGTTTAAGTCGCCAATAATATCGCCCATATATTCTTCGGGAGTTACAATCTCCACTTTCATTATCGGCTCTAATAGTTTTGGCCCAGCTTTCGATGCAGCATTACGGAATGCCTGCTTGGCACAAATTTCGAACGACAGCTGGTCTGAATCGACAGGATGGAATGAACCATCGAGCAAAGTAACTTTCAGACTGTCGACAGGGAAACCTGCCAACGGGCCATTTCTAAGTGCATCGGTAAATCCTTTTTCTACCGAAGGAATAAATTCTTTTGGAATACGTCCTCCTTTTACCTGATCGACAAATTGTAAGCCTGTTACGCCTTCATCGGCAGGTTCAACATCAACAATAATGTCGGCAAATTTACCGCGTCCACCGGTTTGTTTTTTGAATACTTCGCGTAAATTTACTTTTTTGCTGATTGCCTCTTTGTATGCAACTTGTGGTGCACCTTGGTTGCATTCAACTTTAAATTCGCGCCGTAAACGGTCGACCAAAATTTCGAGGTGAAGTTCGCCCATTCCACGAATTACCGTCTGACCAGAGTCTTGGTCGGTATTTACCTGAAATGTTGGATCTTCTTCAGCTAATTTTGCCAGTCCGTTCCCTAATTTATCTACATCTTTTTGCGATTTTGGCTCGATTGCCACACCTATTACTGGTTCAGGAAAGTCCATGCTTTCTAAAACGATAGGATGTTTAATATCGCAAAGTGTATCGCCGGTACGAATATTTTTAAATCCTACTGCTGCACAAATATCGCCTGCTTCAATAAAATCTTTTGGATTTTGTTTATTCGAGTGCATTTGATACAAGCGAGAGATACGCTCTTTTTTTCCGGTACGAGTATTTAATACTGCTGTTCCGGTATCAATTCTACCCGAATATACACGCATAAAGGCCAAACGACCAACAAATGGGTCGGTTGCAATTTTAAATGCTAATGCAGCAAATGGTTCGTTAGCATCGGGGCTGCGGGTAACTTCTTTTTTTATTACCGGGTTCTCTCCGGTAACATCGCCACTGTCGAGTGGGCTGGGTAAGAAAGCACAAACCGAATCTAACAGACGTTGTACGCCTTTATTTTTAAATGCTGACCCGCACATCATCGGAATAATAACTCCTTCGAGTGTTGCCCGGCGAATAACGGTAAGCATCTCTTCTTTTGTAATCGAGTCGGGGTCTTCGAAATAACGCTCTAACAGTTCGTCGTCAACTTCGGCAACCGATTCTACTAATTTTCCTCTCCACTCTTCAGCTTGTTCAAGCAATTCGGCAGGAATTTCGTCTAAACTGTATGTTGTTCCTTTATTCTCGTCGTCGAACCAACGTACGGCTTTCATTTCAATAAGATCGATAACGCCTTCGAATTTTTCTTCGGCGCCAATAGGAATTTGAACAGGAACAGGGTTTGCTCCAAGTTTTTCGATAATGTCGTTGTAAACATTAAAGAAGTCGGCTCCCTGACGGTCCATTTTATTTACGAATGCAATACGTGGAACTCCGTATTTTTCGGCCTGACGCCAAACGGTTTCCGATTGCGCTTCAACCCCACCAACGGCGCAGAACAGTGCAACTGTACCATCGAGGATACGTAACGAACGCTCTACCTCAACGGTAAAATCGACGTGTCCGGGAGTATCGATGATGTTAATTTTGTGCTCAACATCTTTGTATTTCCAGAATGTTGTTGTTGCTGCCGATGTAATGGTAATTCCTCTCTCTTGTTCTTGCTCCATCCAGTCCATCGTAGCAGCGCCATCATGAACTTCACCAATGCGATGGGTTAACCCCGTGTAGTACAGAATACGTTCTGTAACCGTGGTTTTACCCGCATCGATGTGCGCCATAATTCCAATGTTTCTTGTGTTTTTCAGATCTTGCTTAGCCATTTTTTCTAATAATCTTTAATTCTTTCCTGTAAACTAAACTTTGCTAAATTAAAATCTGAAATGTGCGAATGCACGGTTGGCTTCTGCCATTCTGTGCGTATCTTCTTTCTTTTTGAATGCACCACCTTCTTCGTTAAACGCAGCAACAATCTCGGCAGATAATTTATCGGCCATCGATTTTCCTGAACGTTTACGTGCAAACAAAATCATATTTTTAATACTGATTGATTGCTTTCTTTCGGGTCTTACTTCCATTGGTACCTGAAATGTTGCTCCACCTACACGGCGGCTCTTTACTTCAACTGCAGGAGTAATGTTTTCCAGTGCTTTTTTCCAAATATCGAGCGGAGCTAATTCTGTATCTTTTGCGCGTTTTTCTACCATTTCAATTGCCTGGTAAAATACGGCGTAAGCTGTAGATTTTTTTCCGTCTTTCATCAAATCGTTAACGAACCGGGTTACCAGCACGTCGTTGAATTTTGGATCTGGTAACAGATGCCTCTTCTTTGGTTTCGACTTTCTCATTTTAAAACTTTTTAGTGTTATTCAAATCGGCTGCCCTAAGGCGGTCTTCAGCTTTTCTCCGGAAGACATTCAAAGAGAATTACTTACTCAACCCAACCACTACAAATAACGTTGTTAACTACTTTTTTAAATTTTTACTTTTTCTTCGGTTTCTTTGCTCCATATTTCGAGCGACGTTGTAAACGTCCTTCAACACCTGCAGTATCGAGAGCTCCACGAATTAGGTGGTAACGTACACCCGGAAGGTCTTTTACTCTTCCTCCGCGAACAAGCACAATTGAGTGCTCCTGGAGGTTGTGTCCTTCACCCGGAATGTAAGCGTTAATCTCTTTACCATTTGTTAACCGTACCCTTGCAACTTTACGCATTGCCGAGTTTGGTTTTTTTGGTGTTGTTGTATAAACACGAACACATACACCACGACGTTGTGGGCATGAATCTAAGGCCGGAGAACCACTCTTCTCTACCTTGCGTTGTCTTCCTTTCCTAACTAACTGTTGAATAGTTGGCATAACTACCTGTTTTTTATATAGTTAATAATCATTTCAAAAAATGGACTGCAAAAGTATGCAAAAATCCTTAAAATCACTACGTTTTGAGAGGAAAATGCATACCACCCCCTTAAAACGGCTCGCAAAAGTACAACTTTTATGCAAAGTTCAATAGCTTTTTTGCTTTATTTTCAAAAAATTAAGATTTGGAAAAGTTTGTGTTTTAGCCGATTGGGAATCTAATCGATTTTTTCTCTGAAAATTGAGACCAGAGGTTCTACCAATCGCTCTATCAGCCGGCGGTCTTTGGTAATTATTTCGGCATTTCCCTGCATCTCCTGGTTGAATGGCAACTCTTTATTGTAGTTTGTTATTAGTCCGTTAACGAGGTGTATTTCGGCAGTATAATAGTTTCCGTTTTCCGATGTAACGGGTACCATCGATATGTTTGTTATTGTTCCCTCAACTATTCCAAATTCCATATGGGGGAAATTGTCGAGTTTTATGTTTACTTGTTGCCCTAATTTTGTTTTTCCGGCTCCAATAACCGGTATTATTGCTTTTCCTATTATTTTTTGATGACCGTCGGGGATAACTGTAAATACTACATTCCCGGTTGAAACAAACTGATTGGCACTCCAGTAGTTTGTAAATGTTACGGTTCCCTTAACGGGGGTTTTTAATATAAACGACTGTTCCCACGAGCGCAGTTGATTGACCAAATTGTCGTATTTCTCTTTTAGTCCGGCCAGAAGATTTTTTTCGGTTTCGAGTTTTAATATTTTCTGTTCCTGTATGTTGTTGGTTAAATTGTTAATGGTAATTTGTGTGCTTGCGAGTTGTGTTATTGCATTTTGGTAGGTAAATTTTTGCTTTAACATTGCAGCCTGCGATTTTTCTAAATCTACATCAGAAAGTACTCCTTTTCTGTTTAATGTCGAATCGCGGTAAAACTGACTGTTTGCCAGTTCGTAATCCTGACGTAAAACAGCAATTTTTTCGCGCGATTTTATAAGGTAATTTTTATAGCCGTTTATCTGTTTCGACAGTGAATTAATACGCTGGTCGAAGGGGTTGAATTTGTAAAAAGTCTGAACCTCTTTTAATTGGCTTATAAATGCCGAATAGTATGAATGGTACAATCCGAGACTGTAGTTTTTTTTAAATTCGAGATCGATAAATCTTTCGGGAAGATTGAAAAAGTTTTGTATTGCTTTTAAATCGTTAATTAACAGATAAGCGTCTTCGTAATTGGTGGGGTTTTCAATTAAACCAAGTATGGTGTTGGCTGCCACTTTTTGTTTGTCGGTAACAAATATTTTGTCGAGTTTACCGTCGGAGCGGGCAATAATAGAGATGGGCGGATTTTCGGAAACAATGGTAACGCGGGCATTAATTATGTCGGGGTATTTATAAAAATAACTGCCGCCAAGTAACACCAAAACTACTGCAGATATAATTACTATTCCCCGGCGAATAATCCATTTGGGAGGGGTTCCCATTATCTCCTGTACCTCTTCGGAGCGGATTTCGATGTTTCTCTTTTTTGCCAAATTTGTTGCTGTTGTTAACTTTTTTTACAAATATACTTATTCCATTTTGCTTTTCGGAAATTTATTTTTCTGAATAATAAAAAGGGAGAATAGAAGTAATTGTATCTCAACCTAAAAAACCATCCATTTTAATTTCAGCGTTTGTTTTTGCCGATTTGTAAACGGCCAAAACAATTGCCAGCGATTTTAAGCTATCGCTGCCCGAAACGGGTGGTTCCAGATTTAAATTTATTGCTTCGGCAATTGCTTCAAACTGCTTTTTGTGGGGTTCAATCGAAAATCCAGCAAGCGGACTGTCGGCACCCGAGCTTTGTTTCTCGGTCTCTGAAATTTCCGTATGAGATTCGCCTTCAATAAAAAACTTTACATCGTTGTCGATAATTTCAACGGTACCTTTTTCTCCGTGAATATTAATTTTACGGGGTTGTGCCGGCACCACCGATGTTGAAGCCTGAATGGTTGCGAGCGCTCCGTTTTTAAACCGAATAACGGCAACGGCATTGTCTTCTCCCTCAATATTGTTGTGGGTAAATGTTCCTGTTTTTCCATAAACAGTGTCTACATCGCCCAAAAACCATTGCAGCAAATCGATGGTATGAATGGCTTGATTTATCAATACGCCGCCACCATCGAGTTTAAAGGTTCCGCGCCAAACACCGCCATCGTAATATTCCTGATTGCGAAACCATTTAATTGTTGCATCGGCCATAAAAACACGACCGATTTTTTTGTTGGTAAGCTGATTTTTTAACTCCTCCATCTCACGGGTGAACCTGCTTTGGTAAATAACCGCCAGCTTCACACCTGCTGTTTTGCATTTTTCGATTAGCGAAGTTGCCCTCGTAAGTGTAACTTCAATGGGTTTTTCAACAATTACATGTTTGCCTGCTTCGGCAGCTTTTTCGCCATAATCGAGATGATTGCCACTTGGCGTGCAAATAGAGACAGCATCTAACCCGGTATCCGAAATAAAACTTTCCCAGTTGGTAAACCACTTTACGTTGTATTTTTCGCCACACTTTTTTGTGTTCTTAACACTCCGGCTAAAAACCGAATGTAGTTCGGCATTTCCCGATTGGCGAATTGCCTGTGCATGGATGTCGGCAATTGTACCACAACCTACTATTCCTATTTTAATTTTTTGTTTCATTGTGTTTAAAAATTAGAAGTAAGATACCAGAATAAAGACACGAATAAACTAGTGTTTTAACTTAATCATGCTTTTGTGTATGAAAATTTTTGCCTGTTTTCGAAATAATTTTTGTTCCCGAAAGAATATCGAATGGGCAACTGTTTGTGTTTGAATAGAGAGGAGTTCCGGCTTTTTTTACAATGAAAACAAAATTGTGCTCCAGTTCAGATTTTACTTTTATTTTTCCA
>WGCT01000164.1 GCA_015493625.1 Draconibacterium sp.
GATGTGTATAAGAGACAGATAAAATTCAAAACAGAAAAAATATGCATTATAAAGGATTTTACAGCCGGAGAGCTTTTTTTATTTCAGGATTATTGCTTTTTATTTTTGCGAGTTTTCCAGGTTTTTCTCAAAAGGTAATAAAGAAAACGGCAGCACAACAGCGAATTAAATGGTTTAACGAGTTTGTAAATTTAGATAGCAATTCGGTATTTAAGAGTTTGCCATGGCAATTTGTGGGGCCTGCAAATATAAGCGGAAGAATGACCGACGTTGAGGTGGTAACTCCCAAAGGCAAGAATTATACAATATATGTTGCCACTGCTTCGGGGGGGATTTGGAAAACCGAAAACGAGGGAGTAACGTGGAGACCTGTTTTTAAACACCAGATGACTGCATCGGTTGGCGATATTGCACTCGATCCACAAAACCAAAATGTAATTTGGGCAGGAACGGGTGAGGCAAATATTTTCAGAAGCTCGAATGCCGGAGCAGGTGTTTACCGGTCGGAAGATGGTGGTGAAACGTGGACCCATCTTGGGTTAACCAATACGGGCACAATTTCCAGGATAATTGTTCATCCTCAGAATTCCGATATTGTTTATGTTGCTGCCGGTGGAAACGAGTGGACAAATAGCAAAGAACGGGGAGTTTATAAAACTACTGACGGAGGAAAATCGTGGGAAAAGATTTTGTATGTTGATGAAAAAACAGGTGCTTACGATTTAATAATGAATCCGGATAATCCGGAAATTATGTATGCCACTACCTGGCAGCGTATTCGTAAAAAATGGAACGACCCGAGAACAGAAGCCGATTATACCGGAACTTCGATTTATAAAACAGTTGACGGTGGGAAAAACTGGAAAAATATTGATGCCGGTTTGCCGGAGCCAAATTATCGCGGACGAATTGGCATCGACCTCTGCAAAGCATCGCCCAATGTAGTTTATGCTTTTGTCGATAATTACGAAAAGCTGGAGGAAGACAATGAATTAAACGAGTCAACCGATGCCTACGGTCGACCAAGTAGTGGGAGAATAAAAGGGGCAACTGTTTATCGCTCGAATAATGGTGGCGAAACGTGGAAACAGGTGAGTGAGCAAAACTCATATATGGAAGGGCTTTCGGGAACATACGGTTGGGTTTTCGGGCAAATTCGAGTCGATCCTGTGAACCCCGATAAAATTTATGTAATGGGTTTGGCTTTAAATGTTTCGGAAGACGGAGGAAAAACGTTTACCCGGTTGCGGGGCATGCATGGCGATAATCACGGTTTATGGATCGATCCGGCAAACCCAAATTATATGGTAAATGTGAACGACGGAGGTGTTGCAATAACCTACGACGGTAAAAATTTTAGGCCGTTTTACGATAACTTGCCGGTGGCACAATTTTTTAATGTGAACTTCGATATGGCAAAACCATTTCGCGTTTACGGGTCGGTGCAAGACCACGGCAGTTTTCAGGGTGAAGTAATTCTAAGGCGTGGACGCGACAAAATTCCGACTGTCGATTTTAAACGCACTTCCGGTGGCGAAGGGAGCAATCACGCTTCAAATCCCGAAAACCCAAATATTTTATATTCGGCAGGTTTTTACGGAACCATTTCGCGAACAAATTTAAAAACCGGCAAACAAGAGACAATAATGCCGGAAAAACCTGAAGATGTGGATAAACTGCGCGGACAGTGGTTGGCCCCATTTATTCTGTCGCCACACAACCCCGGAATTATTTACCACGGTACACAGTTTGTTTATCGCTCGATGAACGAAGGGAAAACATGGGAACGAATAAGCCCCGATTTAACTTATAACGACAATAAGAAAAAAGGAGATATTCCATACCAAACCATCTTTACAATCTCGGAGTCGCCGTTGAAATTTGGTGTAATTTATGCCGGAACCGACGATGGTCGTGTGTGGATGACAAAGAATAGCGGCGAAGTGTGGAAAGAGATTAACAAAGGAATTGCATATCGAAAATGGGTTTCTCAACTCGAAGCTTCGCGGTTTGTAGAGGGCCGTGTTTATATGACCCAAAACGGTAAACGCGAAGACGATTTCGCTGCATACATTTGGAAATCGGACGATTATGGAGACACGTGGATTGATATTACAGCAAATATTCCGTATGGCCCTGTTAATGTAATTCGAGAAGACCCCAAAAATGAAAATATACTTTATGTGGTAACCGATTATGGTGTATTTGTTTCGCTGAATGGTGGCGAAAGCTGGGAGACATTAACCGGCAATTTACCAACCGTTTATGTGCACGATTTGGTTATTCATCCGCGCGACGATATTGCCGTAATTGCTACACACGGTCGTGGAATTTGGGCACTCGATGTTCGGTTAATTCGTGATGTTGCTGCGGTTGACCCCGATACAGATTGCGCAATTCTCGATTTCGAAGATTGTATGTTGCCCTATAAGCAAAATAGACGTTATAGTTACTCATCAACCGAACTAAAGGCTCCTTTTTTTATGAATTCGAATGGAAAAGTAGAAGCTAAAATTATTAATTCAGACGAGGACATAATTAAGGAGATTGAGATAGAAGGAGAAAAAGGGTTAAATTCGGTAAGTTGGAATTTAATGGTTGAGGAGGAAACTTATGCTCGCGAGGGGAATTACAAACTTCAGCTTGAAGGAGAGGGGTTTTCGGTGTCGAAAAATTTTAAATTAAAAAAATACAGCAAGGAATAGTGTATTTTTGTGTGAACATCAATGAAGTTGTTTTATGAGACTGCTGTTTTTAAAACTTTCAATATTTATTTTTGTGTTCCCGGGAATGGTTTATGCACAACAATCGAAACCTGTTGTATATTTAATTCCGGGGCAGGGTGCCGATTGCCGATTGTTTAAAAATTTAAAAATCGACAGTAGTTTCGAAACAAAGTATATTCACTATTTTACCCCTTCCGAAGAGTGGAATTTAAAGGGGTTTGCGCATGCACTGGCAGGTCAAATCGATACCTCGCGCACCTTTTATTTAATTGGTGTGTCGCTTGGTGGAATGTTGGCAACCGAGATGGGCGACTTCCTGAATCCTAAGAAAATAATTATAATCTCGAGCGCGCAAAACAGAAAAGAGTTTCCTTTTCGCTACCGGATACAGAAAAGAGTTCATGTTTACGAATGGTTTCCCGGAAATATTGTAAAAAAAGGAGCACTCTTTTTACAGCCCATTATTGAGCCCGACAGAAACGCCGACAAAGATGTATTTGTAAGTATGTTGCAGAATAAAGACCCTCTTTTTTTAGAGCGTACTGTAGCAATGATTATTGAGTGGGAACGAGTGGATTACAGAAAAGATATTATTCATATTCATGGCGATAACGACCATACAATTCCCATAAAGAATGTGAAATTCACCTATAAAATAGAGGGTGGCTCGCATATGATGGTGCTTACCCGCGGAGCGGAAATTAGCGAATTGGTTAATCGAATTCTGTTAAACAAAGAAGTCCAATAATTTTTTATAGATATTTGGTATATTTGAAAGTGATATTTACTTAACATAGAAAAATGAAAAGTTTTATAAAAACAAAACGAATACCTCTTTTTAGTCTGATAGTGCTGTTGTTTGTAGTAGAAACGGTGCAGGCACAAATTGAAACAACTTCATTTAATCAGTCGGAATTTTCAAAAGATGAATCGGTTTATTTCTTCACTAATCGCCCGATTGTTGTTAAAAAGGATAACTCGTTTACTTTTAAAAACAGTTCGACCAAACAAACCAACACGCTCTATTTTTGTACCTATAATTTTAAGACCGATTCAATTGAGTTAAATTTCAGAGCAATAAATTTCTCGGATAAATACCCAACTGGGAAAGTGAAAAATAATTTTTTATACGATATGTATAAACGCCGACGGATTGATCAAGGAATTAAAAATTTTTATTTCGTTGTTGGTGGCTACGGAAAAACATTCGATAAGCAAGTGCATAGTTACATGCAACGGTTGAAAGGCAGATATGGTAAATCGTTATTCGGAAAAGTAGCTATTGTTACTTTTGCCTGGGGAACAGAAGAGGATGTATATCAATATTATAATGCCGTCAGGAAATCGAAAAATGGTGCGGCCGACTTTGCTATTTTTGAACACATGCTCGAAGAGTTTGTATCCGATACAACATTTTTTAAAACACATCCCAACGACTTAACCATCGACATTCTCTTCTCTTCGATGGGGAATAATCTGTTTAAAGAGTATATGGAACGACGAAAAGCACAGAATATTCCACTTAAAAAAGTTTATAATCGTATTCTCTTTTTTGGAAGTGTTGCTCCGCGAAATTCTTTCGAAAAGGGAAAAGCTTTTTATGATTTAAACCAAATGACCGACACAGTTGATGTTTATGTAAACTCGAAAGATATATTGTTGAAAATGTCGAGCCTGGCACATTTAAAAAGCCGAATGGGAAATAAAGGTCCAAAAAATCCCGAAAAACTCCCCGGCTACATTAATATTATTGATGTAACCAACCTGATAACCAAAGAAGATATGGCAAAAATGGGTCACGACTATTTGCTTACCAATCCGGTTTTGCAAGATCAGATATTGACAAATATTGAAGCAAATGTGGAGAGCAAAAAAAAGAAGAAATAACAGTTAATGTTGAAAGGCAAAAATAAGGTTAGAGATTCCATTCTCACTCATTAAAAATATTTGTTTAGTTTTGGTCTTAAATTTTAATTATGGTATTCAGAAAACTTTTATGGGTTGCACTTTTTGCAACTCTTTTAGCCGGTTGTGGCGCACCTAAACTGGTAACTTCATCAAAAACAGATGCCGAAACTTTTGAGGCGGCAGGGGATTTTGCACAGGCCACCGAAGCGTGGAAACGTTATTTTGAACAGACTGATATTGAAAAAACGGCAGGAGCCGATTTTGCTCACGCAGCAAAAATAGCTTATAAAAACGGCGATATAGAGCTGGCCCTGAGTTGGTTCGATCAGGCACGTTATAAGAATTATGCCGATGCTGAAATGTATATTCTGCTTGCAGAAATTTTCAGACAAAAAAAGAATATCTCGAAAGAGTTAACAGCGTTGGAGTATGTTGCCGAAAATTACAGCAATGAAAGAGGCAAAATTGACAGTCGTCTTTTTGACGTTTATATTGAAATTAAATCGCCCGAAAAAGCATTGCAGGTTTGGCAACGGCTCAATGAAAACTCAAAAAGTGAATTGCCAAAACTAAATAGTTACTTTCTTCTTCAGCAAGATTTGGATAACAGTGCCGTTTGCGATTCGGTTGCCGGGGTTATTTTAACAAAAGATCCTCAAAATGTTGAGGCACTCGAGTGGTTTGGCAAAAAATACTATTGGCGCGGCGAGAACCGTTATAAACGCGAGATGGCCAAATACGAAAAAAAGAAAACCACAAAACAGTATAAAATTCTTTTAAAGGAGCTCGACAAATCGACAGCCGATTTTAAGCGTTCGCTTAACTATTTCAATAAACTATGGAAAATTGAACCCGGTAAAAAATATGCCGGTTACTTTGCCAATATTTATGCTCGTTTTGGAAATAAAAAGAAATCGGATTATTATAAGAAATTCATGAAATAACCATTGAAACGTGCATGGCTTTTTATGAGGTTAGTTTGGTATAATAACTAAAAATACTGAACTCCCTTCATCACATTGGAGCGTCTCAACATCTGTAAATAATTTTAATGAATTTTCAGTCCACTTTTAGTCCAAGCTAACCGACTTTCGGTTGGAGCTCAATCCTATTTTAATCATAGTATTTTAGTTTAAACAACTTCAATACAATCCTTAAAAAAGTGTGTTAAGGATGAAGTGCAGGTTTTAAATCGTGCATCTCAACCGAGAAAACGAGAGGCGAGTAGGGAGGAATGGCTCCTTGTCCATAACTGCCGTATGCATGTTCCGAAGGAATTATCATGTCCATTTTTGTCCCCTTTTTCATTAATCCTATTCCATCAACGAATCCGGGAATTAAATCGTCTTTTTTGTAAATGAATTTCCATATTCCATCGGGATAGTGATCTTGCGATGCATCGAATACGGTGCCGTTAATCAGATAACCTGTGTATTCGAGAAAACAGGTGTCGCCCGGTTGAACAAGCGGAAGAGTATCAACTCCTTCTTCGTACATTACATAAT